>JAHEFU010000011.1 GCA_024645305.1 Planctomycetales bacterium | reverse complement strand
ATAAGCTGCAGCCGGACCTGTACATCACCACCGAGGCGGAGCTC
Source organism: Planctomycetales bacterium (assembly GCA_024645305.1). GTDB lineage: Bacteria > 4484-113 > 4484-113 > 4484-113 > JAFGCY01 > JAHEFU01. The sequence continues at coordinate 23,656 of JAHEFU010000011.1, read as the reverse complement.
TGGCCCAATATCCAGGCGGCCTGCCGCGAGCGCCGGATCCCCGTCTGCCTGGTGAACGGGCGGCTGTACCTGCACAATAAGACCGGCCTGCGCAAGATCATCCTGCAGCAGCTGATTGAGCTGTGCGACCTGATCGTGACGCAGGACAGGACGCACTGGCTCAACTACATCAAGTTTGCATTCCCGCAGGAGCGCCTGGTGTCGAGCGGCAACATCAAGTTCGACTTCGAGCTGGAGCACTGGGGGGAGAGCCGCCTGGCCCGTGAGCGCAAGCTGCTGGGCCTCGGGGATGAGGCGGTGATCACGGCGGGCAGCACGCATCCGGGCGAGGAGGAAGTGATGCTGGACTGCCTGGCCCAGGCCCGTCTGGAGGATCCGCGCACCCGGCTGATCCTGGCTCCGCGGCATATCGAGCGAGTGGAGGAAGTAGAGCGCCTGCTCACGAAGCATGGCCTGAAGCATCGTCGGCTCAGTGAGAAGCCGAAGCAGGGCAAGGGCGCGAAGCCGCTGAAACAGGACTGGGATGTGCTGCTGGTGGACAGCTACGGTGTGCTGGTGGACATGTACCGCTTTGCGGATGTGGTGATCATGGGCGGGACATTCAACCCGAAGGTCGGCGGGCACAACATCCTCGAGGCCACGGTGCTCGGGAAGCCTGTGCTCGTGGGGCCGCAGACCTTCGGCATCATGGCCCAGATGGAAATGCTGCGGCGCGACAAGGCTGTCATTGAGTGCTCCGCGGAGACCGCCGGCCCCCGGCTGGCAGCCCTGCTGGGCGACGTGGACCAGCGGATCAATCTCGGACGGCGGGCCCAGGTGGTCACCATGGCCAACCGGGGAGCCGCCCAGCGGGCCGTGGAAGCCGTGCTGGCCTGCTATAGGAACCTGTCGCTGGACCTGGCGCTGGATGGCCGCAAGCCGGGTGAGTGGCTGGAGCTCAGTGAAAGGCTGAAGGACAAGTAGGGAGCCTGTCCCGGCCTGCGGGTATATAATTAAATGAGGGCGGACACGCAGCCGGCATCGAGCCGCCAACAATTCTTGAGTATCTGAGGATGCCTTTTATGAAGAGCATTAAGCTGCTGGCCAGCCTGCTGGTCCTAACGAGTCTCGCACTTGCCGCCGCGGCCTGCGGTGGTGGCGCTGTGGACGGCACGGCTGCCGACAGCGCATTCAGGGCCAGCCTGGACCGGGAGAACAGCATTGCCGCAGCCGACGTGCGGCTGGAGCTCCTGCCCGTGGAGGGCCGCAGCGGTGAGATCAGCTTCGAGCTGCGGGCCAGCGGGATGCGTGACACCAAGGCCCTCTACGGCCGGCTGGAATATGACCGCTCACGCTACAGTTTCAGCTCCGCCAGCGTGCTGGGCAGCGACAGCGAGCGCCTGTTCCTCGCCAGCCCAGAGGCTGCCGGGCTGGGCTTCGGCATGGTGCTGGCCAACTTCGACCGTCGTCCGGGACTGGACGGCCGGCAGGCTATCGCCCGCTTCAGCTTCACGGCCGGTCCGGAGGCATCACGGCGCACGATCGCCAGGGCCCCGACCGGTGCTGCCAACTCCTTTGAAATCACTGGACAGCTCAATGAGGGCAACGGCCAGCCGGAACTGAGCTGGCCCGAAATCAACTCCGGCGACGGTGACAACAACAGCCTCGTCACTCTCTCTGACCTCACGCCGCTGGGCATTTCACTGGGAACGGTCGGTGTGACCCCCGGCAGCCAGGCGGACAAGGCGGACTATGACCGCAACGGCAGCGTGACGATTTCCGACCTGACGCCGCTGGGCATCAACCTTGGCACCGGACTGGCAGGCTATGCCATCCTCAGCGGGGCCTCAGAAGGTGCGCTGACGGAACTGGAACGGGTCAACAGGGCTGACGAATTCCCCAGTGTCGGCACCACGGACGGAGTCCTGACCTGGAACTGGACCGGTGCTGAACTGACCGAGGACACCTTCTTCGCCGTGCAGTACTTTGACAGCGAGGGCACGCTTGGCAGCCGCAGCACGAACACCGTGTTCATTGAGGCCGCCACCGAGGCACCGCTCCTGAGCAATGTCATCGTCTCCCTGCCGGGCGGCATCATCCTGGAAGAGGACACGGGCCGCTTCATCGTGTACATCACCGAAGCCAGCGTTGACGCCGTGCAGGGCAACAACGAACCCTTCGCCCCTGAGCTGATCGGGCTGACCGCCACGGCGGAAAGCAGTGCCGATCCTGGCAACCCCTTTGATGCGACTGAGCAGCTGATCTGGACCGTGCCCAGCGGTGGCAACAGCGCCAATGTCAGTGACAGCGAGGGCACGAAGGGCCAGCTGAGCTTCAGCGACCGCGGCCTCGTGACGGTGCGGGCGCATGCCCCGGGCAACAACCTGCAGTTCGACGAGGTCAGCTTCCTGCTGCTGAGCATTGAAAGCCTGGCGATCCAGCTGGGCGGCGGCGGTACCGGCCCGGTCGGGATCAATCCCGGCGAACCGGTCGGCTTCGTTGCCGACGGTACCTTCCAGCTGGACATTCGTGACGGCGGCGGGACGATCATCGAGACCATCACCCGTAACCAGGACCTGACGAGCTGGGCGGCCTGGGCGGCCATCCCTGACGGTGGCAACGCCGGCGACGGCAGCTTCGACACAGGTTCGGCCACGCTTGTGACCAGCGGGCTGGTGAGCGGCGACCGCATGACGGTCGTGGCGGAATTCAGCCCCGGCGGCAGCGTGACGATCTATGACCACGTGAAGCGCGTCAGCAACCTGGTGGAGATAAACGTCAACTAGGCGGTCGGCAGAAGCAGAAGCCGAAGCAGAAGCAGAGGCAGAGGCAGAAGCAGAGGCAGAAGCAGAAGAAATGAAAGCCCCGCTACGGCGGGGCTTTTTCATTTATGGAGCCGCGATGCGCAGCTTCGCTGGCTTTGCATGGCAAGCTGAGATGATTCCATTAGAGCTGGCGCAGCTATGTTGCGCCGCTCGGGCCCGTGGCTACACCACGCCACCCATGTGCGGCTTTACCGCACCACCGTTGCCTGGCTTGCGCCAGGCCTCCTACTCGCCGCGCCAGAGGTGCAGGATGGTGTCCGCCACGTAGTCCTCGCCCGGCAATGGTTCCTGGGCGGTGGCCACAAAGATGTGCAGGATGTCCGCGTTGTCATACAGCGCCACGCAGGGTTCACGGTCGGAGGGCAGCATCCACAGGGGCTCCGTCAGTACCTCCAGCTCAAAACCGCTGCCACTGTCTATCCAGGCCCGAACGCCGACTGCATGAGGCAGATCCAGGCTTGCAGGCATGCTGGCCCGCAGCAGCTCCCCGATGGCCAGCGTGCCGTTGCCCGCACTGGCGAGACTCAGCTCTGGGGCTGTGTGGCGGTAGGTGAACATGTCCTGGAAGGCCAGGTCGCGGTTCTCCAGCACGCTGACATTCCACTGGCCAGCATCCCAGCGCGCAGTCTTCAGCTGGCCGCGGGGCTGCAGCGGGTCGCTGTCCAGGTCGTAATAGGCCAACAGCGGGTGGCCGCTGTCATCCAGCACCATCCGCACGCGCTTGCCCACATCGCTGTCACCGGGATTGGCCCCGAGGTCCACATCCTCCACCGCCAGGCCGCTGCCCAGGTCGCGCCAGAAGTGCAGGGTCCCGTCCACCGGGGTCAGGCGGTTGTCAACCGCCGTCACGCCGCGCTGGAAGCACAGCCAGGGGTCCGTGGCATCCAGCGGGTTGTACAGCAGGTCCAGGTCCCGGCCGTAGTTCTCCAGCGGTTCCTCGATGGGGACTGGCGGCAGGAAGGACCCCACTTGCGTGGGGCTGTAGTAGTAATGTCCAAGTGGCTGAGGCAGGCTGCCGCTGACGTACTCCGTCCAGGCCAGCCCGGTTTCGCTGCCAATGGCCACCGCAAGCTGCGGATTCTGCAGGGGCGTGCTGCCAGCCACCGCCGTTTCACTGTAGCTGTCTGCAGCCGTGCGCCGCAGCACACTGAGCCCCGGCGGGAAATTGTGTGCCCGGCCGATCAGCAGCTCAGCGTCCCAGGCCAGGTCAAGGGCATTGGATGCATGGCCGGCCAGTCCGGCGGTTTCGGATTGCCAGCTGGCGGTGTCACCGAACAGATGCGTCAGCATAGTCGTGGCCTCATCGTTGTAGACGAGGTGCAGGCCGCCCGCCGGATCGGCAATGCCGCGCATGTAGTAGATCTCACCCGCGGGCAGGTCCTGGCCGAGGATCAGTTCCTCACTGCGCCAGGGCGGGGTGGCTGCCAGCCAGTTGAGGTTCTGCTCGAAATTCGGATTGTCATTGACGTAACCGTCATAGGCCTGCACTATGAACCAGTAGCGCGTGCCATTGTCCAGCCCGCTGATCACATGCTCATGCGTGGGGTTGCCGCTGTCCGGTATGTCAGGCTCCTGCTGAGCCCACAGACCGTAGGGATCGGGTGGGAAAACATCGCTGTAGTAGATCATGTAGTTGACAACTTCATTATGGTCATCCACTGCATGGTCCCAGCGCAGGGCGACCTGGCCGTCGCCGACTTCCAGCTCCCGCAGGCCCTCCGTACCCTGCCAGACAGGTGGCAGGTCGCTCACTGCCTCTTCCAGCCAGCTCAGGTTTGCACCATGCACGGCTGCCAGGCCTTCAGCATCCAGTACCGGCTGGCTGTTGACATGGCTCGCCATGGGCACGCTCTGGCGCAGGCGGCCCTGAAAGTCGCGGACCTGCAGCTCCGAGGAATTGCGGATGAAGATGCGGTCGGCTGAGGCGGAGATTGTTTCAACCTGCACAGGCTCTTCCCAGAGGATGGCGTAGTCAGCGAGCGAAATGGCCCGCAGGCCGCCGTTGCCACTATCCGCCTCGCCGATGAGCAGCATCGGCGGATCTGTCCACTGGACTGCGGCCGCACAGGTTTCACTGGCACCAACCGCAGCATCGGTAATATGTATTTCAGTCAGATCGGTCGCGGAGCGGATCGTCATGTTGCCATCCGGCAGCGTCACGGCCAGGGCATCGATGGAACTCAGGTATATCAGGCTGCTGCCGGGCTGCGGTGCAGGAAGCTCTGCTGAGAGCACATCCTCGAAGAAGGGCATGCTGGAACGCCTGAGTGTGCCATCCTCACAGAGCTGGAACACACTGTCACCGTCACTGCAAAGCGACAGGGAGGGGGAACCCGCTGCAGCTGACTCAAGTTGCTGTCCGCCCAGCACATTGCGCAGCAGCAAAGAGCCGTCCGGCCGGCCGATGAACAGCAGTTCACCGAGCAGCAGCGGTGCGCCAGTACTGTCCAGATCCTCCCGCTGCAGGGCAGTGGGGATCTGTGAGTACCAGAGGCTGGCACCGTTCAGGCAACATAAATAGCGGCCGGTGTTGATCCGCGACACCGCGCCGAGGAAGTAACCCTCACCCAGCGGGTCATACAGGCTGTCAGTATCCGCGCCAGCCTCGAAACTGAACTGGCGCAAGTCCGATCCACTGGCATACAGGAAGTTGCCGAACTCATCCATCAGCGGTTCATTCCTGCGGGCAATGTCTCCCGGCAGCAGCACCAGGTCTGCGCTGACTTCCAGGGGTTCATGAAGACCACTGGCCGGCAGTGCTGAGCTGCGGGCGATGTCGGAACCAACCGTGTCCCAGACCGCAGCATTGTCAGGCTGCAACAGTGGCATGCGCTCGAACACGGTCTGCGTAGTACTTGCGTTTTCCTCCGGGTCACTGGCAACCAGGCTGAGCAGGTAGTTGACATCCGGCAGCAGGCCTTCGAGCAGGTACTCATACGGCCCCACCCCGGTTGTAAGCCCTGCCGGCAGGTCAATGCAACCCTCGTGCGGGGATCCGGGGAAGTCCCCGCTGCCAGTGAAGCACAGGCGGTAGGACACCTCGGCAGACTCCGGATCAATGGCCTGCGGGATACTCAGCAGCAGGCCCGTCACCTGGCGCTGGACCAGCAGGCTGCCCTGCCACTGTGGAGCAAGGTTTCCGGGCAGGATGTCCAGATTGACAACATTGCTGAATGGTCCCTCGCTGCCGTCACTGTCAAAGGCCCGTACGGCCAGGCTGAAGCTGCCGGACTCCGGCAGGTGAATCGCAACGGTATACTGCAGGCGCTGCCGGCGCTGCGCTGCGCTGGCCGCGGAGTGTACATTGGCACGCAGTTCAATGGGCTTGGAGTAGAGCTCCAGCTGCAGGGGATCTGCGGTTTCCTGATTGAGTGCATAGAGGCCATAGCCCACCAGGCCCCGGCCGAAGTTGCGGGCAATCGGCGTCAGGTCCGCAAGGTTGATCTCACCGTTGCCATCACCGTCCACCAGTACAACTTCTCCCGGCGGATCATGGCCCGCCAGTGTTTCATGGAACAGCAGACCGATCGGCGTGATGTCAGAAATGCTCACCAGGCCGTTGTTGTCATAGTCCCCGATGTTGCGCTCTTCCCAGCTTAGCAATACACTCTCCGAAAGCACATCATCAATTGACAGTTCCACCGCGCTGGCCGGGTCCTCATTGACAAGGCTGGCAGAGCGCCACATCCGTTCGCTGCCCGGCAGAAAGCTGATTCGGGCCAGTTCCGCACAGCTGCGCGGGTTGCCCCGGCCACTAATGCGGCTCAGACCCAGGAAGGCCAGGTCCGGATTGCGCCGGGAAACGGCGAGCAGCAGGTTCTCCTTTGCAGCAGGCTCAGTCAGCATGACGCTGCCAAGCTGCAGAGTGTCGTCATCGAAGGTGATTGCGAGGTAGATATCGTCAGGTGTATCCGCATTGCAAACCAGGGAGAATCCATCCTGCAGGCTGCCCCGCAGCTCCAGGCCCTGCCAGTCAGGGAGCACCTGCATGTCTGCATCCACGAGATGAAAACCGATGCCATCGATTGTGCGACCTGGAGCCTGGCGCAGTTCGGCGGCATCGAGACGCTGTCCTGCAGTGCTGGATATGACCGGATCGGCTGGGCTCTGCTGCCCCCCGCCACAGGATGCGAGCAGGCTCAGGCAGATGAGTGCTGCCGTGCCGAATAGCCGCTGACAATCCATCCGTCCTCCTCCAGTGCATGCCGCAGGTCCGGATCTGCCAGCACGCTGAGTTCAGTGGCCCGCTCCTCCACGTAGGAAGAGATTACCCGCAGATCGTCATCAACGCAGCCCGGATGGCACATCACTTCCACATGTCTCCCACGAAACACTTCAAGCATCGAAAGCAGGTTTTCCCGCGAGATGTTGCCATTTCCGAAATAGCCCTCAATCAGCACTTCCGGTCCAGCCACACCCGCCGGTTCGGCCAGGCCGCGGAATTCATGGCGACAGCGCAGGGGCAGGTTGAAGCTGCGGGCCATCTCCAGCGCCATCGGGAACAGTGGACCGAGCATATGCGTATGGTGGTGGCTGTCAATATGTGTGACTTCCAGGTTGCGGCGCCGGAGCAGTTCATACTGCGCCGTCCACTCCAGGGCCACCGCCTGCCGCAGGGAGCCATCACGCCATGTTGCTTCATCGAGGGCCAGTTTCTTGCTGAAGCGGCCTTCCGTATCCAGCAGCTGGCCGGGATAGTTTTCACTGAGGGGTCTCCCGAGAGAGAGGTTCAGGTGGATTCCCGCCGTCAGGGATGTTGCCATCAGGTCCTGCAGCTCGACATCACCGACCATGTTGGCCATCACCGTGGTGCTGAGCACGACACCTTCACTGGCCTGCAGGATGCCGCGGGAAACACCGGGCGTCAGGCCATAGTCATCGGCGTTGAACACGATGCGGCTCAATGTTTCCTCCGCTTTGCCTGTTCCTCTCGCACGAAGTCCTCCACGGCCTGCAGCGCCTGGTTGGCAGCCTGCACCTCCGTCTCACCGATGCCCTGTAGTCCGTAGGCCGCGCGTTCATAGACAGGGATCAGGCCACCGAGCGGCACCGCCAGCGCGCTGTAGCGGCTGCTGGCCAGCATCAGCTGGGAGCGTGGTGTCATGCCGCTTTCACGGTGGATTCCGAGCCGGTCCAGCAGGCTGGAGATCCGCAGGAAGGCCGCCACGACGGAATTCTCCGGGACGATCCCTGGCGGGCGGCGGCGGAAGACACCACGTTGCCAGAGCATCATTAGGGCCAGCAGCAGGGCAAGCCCCAGGATCACGCACAGGCTGCCCAGCCAGTGCTGCAGCAACCACTGCCAGGCGTCCTTGATCGCTTCGAGGATCAGTTCCTGCGTCCGGGCGGGGTCAATGATGAACAGGTCCTGCAGGAAGCCGATCAGGTTGGCAAACCACTTGCTGGCCTCCGGCTGGTTGGACCAGTCCTGGCTGGCGGGAGTGGGATCGACCTCGATCCAGCCATGCCCGTCAATGTAGACTTCCACCCAGGCATGGGCATTGCTTGAGCGGTAGATGTAGGCATTTTCAACCAGGCTGTATTCACCCGGACTGAAACCGGTCACCACGCGTGCCGGCACGCCGTTGAGGCGGCACAGCACGGCCATGGAGGATGCGAAGTGGCGGCAGTAGCCCTGCTGCGTGCCGAGGCAGAAGGCCTCCGTGATTTCCTGGTTGCCAACGGGGGGCTCGAACTGCCGGCTGTATGTGAAGGTGGAGTCCGGACCACTGAGGTAATCCATGATGGCCTTGACCCGTTGCCAGGAATTGTAGGGCACTTCCGGATTGGTCGGGTCCGCCTCGAAGGTGCGAGCCAGGTTCTTCAGTTCCTTGCTGAGCAGCCGGTAGTTCTCCGGGTCAATGCTGAGGAACTCCGCCATCTGGGGGTCAAGAAACTGGGGATTGTCACCCACATCGCTGTCAACAGCTTCCACAGCGGTGCCGTCGTCCGCCGGTTGATCCACGTCCTCAGCCGCCGGATCCTGCTCCCCGATCAGCCGGGGAGTCCGACGGACCTCCTGGGGTGCATCGCCGATCGGATACAGCGGCAACTGAGTGTACCAGTCCTGGATGTAGGGCGGAGGCTTGCTCCAGACATCCAGCAGGTCTGATTCATTGCGCTTGTGTTCCAGGGACTCTATGGTGTAGGTGAAATTGCGCGGGTGGCTTGTCTTGCCGTCACCACTGACAATCGTGCTGCCCATCGTCAGTGCCGGCGTGTCATAGGGCTGCTTGTCACTGCCGCCGGAGATGTTCTCTATGCGGAAGGGTTCGAAGATTGATAAAAAGATCGCCTTGTCCGCAGGTTCCACCAGACTGATCTCGTAACGGACCTTGCTGAAGCTGAGATCCTCTGCCTCATTGAGCAGATGGCGGCCCACGAATCCTTCCGGCATCTTTTCATAGGTCTGGCGGTACCCGATCTCCTCTCCGTTGATCAGTAGTTTGCCTTCATTTTTCTTGCTGCGGAAATTGGACGGCGATGGAAAGTCCAGCAGCGGGATCGGGAACGACTCATAGGTGTATGCACTGGCCTCCCCGTTGTCAGAGGACAGGTAGACCGGGTTTCCACTGCTGCGCGTGCCCCGCATGAACTCTGATTCCACCCACTCCGAACCCGTGTAGACATCGAAGACCTTGGCGCGCAGGTAATAGGCCCGGTTGGTCTTCTGCAGCTTCAGTACGGGAGTCGTGTCATCCGTCAGGCGGCTGCCGTCGGAGAGGTTGAAGTCGTCACTGATGCCGGTCTTGCTCTCCCCTCCCTTGCCCTTGTTCTCCCCATCCTTGGTGTCCGTGTTGCGGTCCGGCTCCTGGTCCTCGACCTGCGGGGCCGGGCTGAGCGCAACGGTCTGGCTCCCGCCTCCGGTCTGCGGCATCAGGATGTAGACCACGACGGACAGCAGGATGATCCCGAACACCGCCCGGAGCAGGATCATCATGAAGCCGAAGCGCCAGCGCGCACGCGGTCGGTACGGGGTGCCGGTGGTGCCCTCCACGCGCACCGCCACGTCAATCTGGTTGGCGATGTACAGGGCACTGCCGGCGAAGGTCAGGAAGATGGGCAGCAGCAGCATGAACTTCAGGTCATAGCTGGCAACGCTGGAGAAGATCAGGAAGACCACGCTGAACATCAGGATGAAGCGGTGGTCACCCGGGGCGAAGGCCTTGAAGGACAGGAGCACCATCAGTAGGCCACCGAGGATCCCGAGCACAGTGCCCAGGCTGCTCGGTTCATCAGCAATCTGCTTGAAGTAATACAGCGAGATGCCGAAGCTGGCGAATGACACGATGTATGTCGCCATCGGGCGCATCCGCGGCTGCATGAAGTAACTGGCGAGGAAGGCCACGGTGAGGGAGGCACTGAGGAACATGTTGAGCTGCAGGTTGTCAACAGCAAGGTGCATGATCTGCAATGCTGTCACACCTGCAGCATAGCTGAAGATGTACAGCAGCACGCGGTAGCGCGGTTCACGGTCCAGTGCCAGGGTCATGTCCAGGCTCTCACGGTTGCGCCTGACGCTGTGGCTGCTCATCGGTGCACCACCACTGTCGATTTCTCGTTGACCTGCTCCAGTGTGCTCCCCAGGTCATCGCCGAAGTAGACTTCCATGATGAGGTAGCCCTCGCCGAAGCTCAGGCGCGGACCCGGCCGCTCGGCGGGTTGCATCTTGCGGAAGCTCTCCAGGTTGAAGGTGACAACTATCACACTACGGTAGCGCGCCGCCATGTTGCGGAAGCGCTGGCGCGAGGCGGGGCCGAGGTCCATCGTGAGGATGATCAGGCTGGAGCCCTTCGGCAGGTAGCCCAGCACCACCTTGCCGCTGTCATCCCAGTTGACAGCACCCCTGCCACTGAGACGCGCCAGCCGGATGGACAGTTCGCGGAAGAAGCCCTGCCCATGTCCCGCCTGGTTCTCGAATTCCTCGCCCATCAGCGCCAGGTAGTTGAGCTTGAAGCGGTGGAAGCAGGTGGCGTAGGCCAGGCTGGCAATCATGCGGATGCTGTATTCCAGCGGGCTGTGCTGGCCGATGCCCTGCGACATCGCCTCATCGGAAATCAGCAGCACCGAGATCGAGCTGGCAACATTCATCTCATGCTGCTTCGTGATCAGCTTGCCATGCCGCGCACTGGACATCCAGTGCACGCGTTTCATCGGATCGCTGGAGACATACTCACGCACCCCGAGGAATTCGCTGCTTTCGCCGGACAGGGGCTGGGTTTCCAGCTCGTCCTGGGCCAGCATCGAGGCCGAGGGCGGCTGGCGGAAGCGGATCGGCACGGGGTCCGGCAGCACCACGAGTTCCGTGGGTACGCGCAGCTTGCGCCAGCATTTGTAGAAGCCGAAGGGGTCGCCGCCGTAGAGGAAGAAGGGCCCGAGCTCGTAGACTCCGCGATGCGCAGGGGTCACACGGTAGCTCGAGAGCACCTTCTCACCGGGCGGCGCACTGAGGAAGGCCACCGGGGTGTATTCCTTGTCGGGCATCAGCTTGGCGTGGATGTCGAAGCCCATCGTGCCGTAACGCGCGGTGGTGCGGGTGTTCTCCAGCAGCACCTCGATCTCGGTTTCGCGCCCGGCCATCACATGCGGTGAATGCCGGCGCTCGATCTTCATGCCGTTCACGCTGTACTGGGCCCAGGTGTAAAGCACGAGGTTCGTAACCACGAGGAACACGGCGGTGTAGACCAGAAGCGGGTTCCGGAAGACCGAGGCCACGACGACCGTGAACAGGGTCAGGAACAGGAAGACCACCGAATGGACTGTGAATTTGGAGGACAGCATCCTACTTTAATGGTATCGCAGGGGAAGGGGGAGGAAGAAGTAATCAGGGATCAGGGATCAGTAATCAGTAATCAGTAATCAGTAATCAGGGAACAGGGAACAGGGAACAGGGAACAGAAGAGGCTGCTCCCGGCAGCCGGGGTATGAATTTCAGCGCTGAGATTCCGATCCTGGGTGTTGCCAATTTGGAATTGCGAGCTTACGGCTCGCGCTCCTTCTACCGCTAAAGCGGATAGCTCCTACTGGGCGGGGACGCTGATCTGGCGCAGGACGGCCTTCAGCACGCTTTTTTCATCCACGCCGGCCAGCTTGGCTTCGGGCCTGAGCAGGATGCGGTGCGCCAGGCAGTGCGGCGCGACGCTCTGGATGTCATCCGGGATGATGTAGTCGCGATGGTTGAGCATGGCGAAGGCCTGGGCCGCGGTCATCAGGCGCTGGCTGCCGCGCACACTGACACCGACCTGTACATCAGGATGCTCCCGCGATGCCGCACTGATTTCGGCGACGTAGCGCCTGAGGCTGGGCTTGACCCCGATGCGGCGCACGAGCTTCTGGATCTCGATGATTTCAGCCGAGCCGCAGATCGGCTCCAGCTCCTCGATGGGATGGCTGCGCCGCTGCGCTTCGAGGATGTCGGCCTCATGCTCGACGCTCGGATAGCCGATCTTCACACGCAGGATGAAGCGGTCCAGCTGGGCTTCCGGCAGGTCGTAGGTGCCCTGCTGCTCCACGGGATTCTGGGTGGCGATCACGAAGAAGGGCCGCGGCACGGGGTAGGTTACGCCGTCCACCGTGACCTGGCGTTCCTCCATGGCCTCCAGCAGCGCGGACTGGGTGCGCGGGCTGGTGCGGTTGATTTCATCCGCGAGCAGTATGTTGGCGAAGATCGGACCCGGGCGGAAGGAGAACCTGTTTTCCTTCTGGTCGTAGGTGTTGGCACCAGTGACATCCGCCGGCAGCAGGTCCGGGGTGAACTGGATGCGCTTGAAGTCCGCGCTGAGGCTTCGGGCCAGGGCGCGGGCGAGGATGGTCTTGCCCACTCCGGGGACATCCTCGAGCAGGACATGTCCGTCGGAGAACATCCCGATGAGCACCAGCTCAATCACATCGCGCTTGCCGAAGATCGCCAGCTCGATGTTCCGGACCACGCGGTTGACCAGAGCCAGCGCGCTGTCCAGTTCAGACGGACTGATGGAGGCGCTCGGGCTGTTGGTTGCCGGTTCGGTATTGCTCATGAAGCCTGTACTCGTGGGACAATGTGGATTCTCGCTATTTTAACACGGAGGGACCGATGCGCATCGATCCAGAGAGCCTTTCACCGGGCCGGCGCTACTTCCTGATGATTTCCGCAATCGTCCCCCGCCCGATTGCCTGGGTGGGCACGAATAACCAGTCCGGCGGACACAACCTGGCCCCCTTCAGCTTCTTCAACGCCTTCAGCGCAACACCGCCGGTGGTCGGAATCGGCTTTTCCCCGATCGAAAGCAAGCCGATGAAGGACAGCCTGGCCAACATCCGTGCCAGCGGGGAACTGACGATATCCATTGCGGATCTCAAGCTCGGGGACAAGCTGCATGAAAGCAGCGCCGAACTGCCCTACGGCGAGGATGAATTCAGCGCCACGGGCCTGACCCCGGCCTTCGGGAATGTGGTCAGTGCGCCCTTTGTGCAGGAGGCCCCGGTCAGCATGGAATGCCGCCTGCGGCAGATCATCGAGATCGGGGATGCCGGATCCAGCATGATCCTCGCCGACGTGCTGATGTTCCACATCCGTGACACCCTGCTGGATGCGCGGGGCACGATTGATCCGCACCGCCTGAAGCCCCTGGCCCGGATGGGTGGCGGGCGCTATGCCAGCCTCGGGGAAATCTTCAAGCTGCCGAGTTATGAGCAGCTGCCTGAATGAGCAGCGGCCGGCGGACACGCTAAAATAATGGGCATGGATCAGGCAGCACGGGAATTCCTGACGGCACTCGTCAACAGTTACGGCCCCTCCGGCTTCGAGGCACCTGTGGTGCGCACATGGATGGACTACGCGAAGCAGTTCGCCGACGAGGTGTACACCGATGCCTATGGCAACGGATTCGCCGTGCTCAACCCCAAGGGGGATCCGCATATCCTGCTGGACGGGCATGCCGACGAGATTGGCCTGATGGTCAGTTACATCGATGACGACGGCTTCCTCTGGGTCTCCACCATCGGGGGCTACGATGCCAAGATCCTGCCCTCGATGCGCGTGCGTGTGCTCTCCGGCGGGAAGGAACTGCCGGGTCTGATCGGCAGCCTGCCCCCGCACATGCAGCGCGAGAGCCAGGGTGGCAACGAGTTGAAGCGCTACCAGTTCGGTGTCAATGTCTACGTTGACATCGGTGCGCGCAGCAAGGCGGAAGCGGAGAAGCACGTACGCGTCGGTGATCCGATCGTGCTGGACTACGGCCTGGACGAGCTGCAAAACGGCCTGGTCTGCGGCCGGGCCCTGGACAACCGCATCGGGATCTGGTCATCGATTGAGGCCCTGCGCCGGGTGAAGCAGTCCGGCAGGACAATCCATGCACGGATCACGGCCGTCGCCGCCGTTCAGGAGGAGATCGGCTGCCTCGGTGCCGGGATGGCGGCATACAGTGCCGAACCGGACCTGGCGGTGGCGGTGGATGTGACCCAGAGTGTGGACCATCCCCAGGCGGAGAAGAAACGCTGGGGTGACATGAAGGTTGGCAACGGCCCGGTGCTGGCCCATGGCAGCGCCTGCCACCCGGAGCTCAACCGGCGCATCGAGGAAGTGGCCCGCAAGGCCAGGATCACCCTGCAGCATGAGGCAGCCCCCCGCTATACCGGCACTGACGCGGATTCAATTTACCGCACCCGCAGCGGCATCCCCACGACCGTTGTCAGCCTGCCGCAGCGCTACATGCACAGCCCGGCGGAGACGGTGCACCTCGCGGATCTTGAGCAGATTGCAGAGCTGCTGGCAGCACTGTGCCTCAGCCTGAAGAAGGGCGAACGCTTCAGCGTGAAGGTGTGAGTCTGCAGAAAATGAACAGGGGACCTGCCGTAGCAGACCCCCTCAGTGTTTCAGTGATTCAGATCCAGTCCTAGTGACCTGCCCCCTAATATCTGGTCCACCTGTAGAGTGGTAACTCGGACCGGTGGACCTCACCCCATTTCTGTACCAACTGCAATGTTAGAATCCCGGGGGCGGGTCACTAGATCATGCCCTCTGACTCCAGCAGGGAGTTGAGATCCACGAACTTCAGCTGTGCGTTGCCTGATTCATCATTGCGGATGTAACTCAGGAAGGTGAAGTAGGACCACTGCAGGTCCGTTCCCACCCGGGTGATGTCAATGTTGCGGCAGTTGCCGGAGTCATCAATCAGGAACTCCTCGGTCCAGACATCCTGTCCGGTCTTGGAACTGAACTTGAACTTCAGGTTGCCGTTGTGGGTGTAGGCGAGGATGTTGAAATTGCTAGGCGGCTCGAGCATGTAATGCACAAACTCATCTATCTGGTCGGCGTCCTTGACCAGCACCAGGGTTTCCTGCTGGTTTGTCAGCCAACCGGATCCATCATGGCTGCGCACAAGCCGGATGCGCTTCCCATCCATGTCCCGGTAGAACACAGCCCCAGAGTTGTCAAGTTGGTTGATCTTGATGTTCTGCAGGACTGGCCGGTAGCTCGTTTCAATACCGACCTTTTCCTGCTCCCAGCCTTCATTGCCCTTCTTGCAGATCACGACATCGTTTGTTCCGGTCTCGCGGAATGCAATTGACTGGCGCATGGTTGCCGAGACGTTAAGGGGTCCCTTGGGCTTGCTGGATGAGACTTTGGCCCAGGTTCCATTGGGATTGTAGTTCCACCAGAATGTACCTTCGTTATCCACGCTTTCAGCCATTTCGATGCGCTGGCTCTGGCTGTTCCAGGTGAAGCAGGCCAGCCGGCGCTCCAGCGCCATGATGCCGAGAACATGGTTCGGTCCAGTGCGCACCACGCCCGGATCGAGCCAGTTGAAATGACCTTCCTGATCGAGCAGGGCCGAATATGAGTACGCACCCGTCCCGTCGGAATATGTGATGTTGATCAGCGGGTTGTTCAGCTCATTGAGGTGGAAAACGTTGATGCCGGGACCGAAGTCCGGGTTGTTCACCACATTCAGATAGGGGAAATTCGTGGATGTTTCGTCAAACAGATCCCAGTCCTGTCCCGGCGGGAAGCTGTTGTTGCGCACGGCATGCACACCATTGGCATCATTGCTGGGCGCGAAGAAGAAACTCAGCCGGTTGAAGCTGTTACCCGGTACAAGGTATTCCTCTTCATTCATGCCAAGCGAGACGGTATCAACATTGCGCAGGCCGATCGCTTTCTTGCCCGTGGTCCAGTAGTACTGGGGGCCAAGCACAGTGTTCCAGAGGAATCCTCCGGAAACCCGGAATTCGTAAAAAACGCCACCCTCAGCCGACTGATCCTTATAAGTTATGAGGTTGGCGGCAATCGGTTCTTCAGTAATCATTTCCCAGACGGAAACTCCCTGGGCGCGGCGTTCAATCCTTACATAGTTGGTGCCACCGGGGACTTCCCAGCTGACATTAATTCCGTCCCACAGGCCTTCGGAGGCTACTACTCCAATCACTTCCTGCGGCTCCCAGAATGACAGGGAGTCAAGCCAGGACGGTCCATCCTCATCCACCTTGACAAAGGCAATCGCCACCCTGCCCTCAGGAGAGAGGAAGTCTCCGGGCTGCTCCTCAAGCTGGGGCAGCGGGAAACTGTGGGTTGAGTATGTGTATATGTGTCCAAAACCAAAATCCCAGCGGTTAGTCCGCCAGTTGGCGATAGCCGGGTAGAGCCGGGATGTGTTTTCACCATGTGTCTGGACTTCCAGAATCGGGGGAAGGCTGTCGATCCCGTCAAACACATATGTGGCATATGTGTATTCACGGCGGTCCGTTCCGGACACCGTAGCACCTTTGTACTCAAGCATTGCTGAAGTCCCCTGGACAATGACGTTGTGGCCGGCAGCAAAAGCTGCGCCATCCATGCCATCGACCATGGAGGAAGACCGGGTCAGTTCAGAGGGTGCGGGAAGACCCGCCGGACCAATATCCGCAATGGAATCAGCAAATACAACGGGGATATTTGCGGATACTGTCGGATCTGATTTGCTGCAGGCACCTAGCATTAGCGCCAGCACGAGTAGAATGGCCCATGAACGAGTAATTTTCACTAGAAGCTCCCAAGCTTATTCTCATTCCCCAAAGTATGCTAACTTGTCCTTCACTGTAATGCAAACCAGGGAATCGAATACTGATCCAGAAAAGCGCATCATCGGCCTTGATGCAGGTAGTGTGCGGACCGGTATATCCGTGGCTGACCCGACTTGCACACTGGCTTCACCTTACTTGATTATACACACAAATCCAATGGATGGTTTTGCCTCAAGACTGCAGGAAGCCCTTTCAGAGTTCCAGATCACCCGCGTTGTAATGGGACTACCGCTTGACCTAAGAGGTTCCGAGGGAGATTCCGCACAACTCGCCAGACAGCTGGGAAGTCTGATTGAGCAGGAACTGGGCTGGCCCGTGGAATACATGGATGAGCGCTTCAGCACGCAGATGGCCGATGACGGATTCAGGCGCAGCGGCACCCGTCGCAGCAAACATCGTGCGGAAATAGATGCCCGCGCGGCAGCCATCATCCTGCAGGACTGGCTGGATTACAGATATAAGGGAGACAGCTGATTCCTGCCTGTTTCAGCTGGCAGACCGAGATTCACGATGGAAATGCTCACTGAATCCCTGAATGCTGTCCACCATTTCCCTGGAATCGTAGCGGGCACGGCGGAAGTTTTCAAACTGCCTGTACCATTCCTCGTTGAACTGCCTGCGCCGCGGATCGTGCATCCATAGCTGGATGTAAATGAAACAGGCTGCGGCAGCCGCAGCCAGAGCTACTAAAAGTACATTCCAGATGATCATGACCTGAAAGTCACTCTCCTGACCTGATCTTTCCCCCAGGCCAGTATATTTTACCAGTATTGCGATTATTGCAGTTAGTGGAGAAATCTCCCCCAGTTCACCATATTTGCATTGTTTCAATGCTTCTATCCTCTTGGCCCTGCAAGACCAATTAGGCATTCCAGGAAAGAGATTGAATCGCATACTGACTGCCCTGATTATCCCAACTGCAACCCTGTTTTCCGATGCGCTGTGGTCTGGTGGATCCGGCTCTGAAACCTTTGGGTTCCGTTTCCTGTAGAATAGGCATTGGCTGAAAGCCATATTCACAGGTTCTTTGGAGTTTGAAATGGACAGCATGCACAATCCGGGAAGCGATGATCCCGGCGGCGGTTACCAACCGATTGAACCAAGCTACGGTCCTCCCCCGAAAAAGAAGGGATTCAACTGGCTGGCCTGCTGCGGCATCAGCTGCGGTGTGATCCTGGTTATCGGCGTGATCCTCTCGATAGCCGGCGTCAACCTGTTCAAGAACTTTATGGGCAACGCGATGACCGTGGCCATAGAGCTCCAGGAAACGGACGCCGCCACGATCCGCTCGCAGGCGCAGAGTCACAGCGCGGAGGAAGTTGCCCAGGATCCAGCAGGATTCACGAGCAACTGGGTGGCGATGGAATGTGTGGTTATGTCACCCAGCGAATATGCCGCTAAGTACTTCAACAGTGAGGATGTTTCCGAGTCTGACATGGGCAACATGTCCGGCCAGCAGGGAACAATGTACCTGGTCGACGGTGGTTTCATGGTGATTGACACCAGCAATGCACCGAACAAGGCTCAGCCGGGTGACACAATAGTCGCCTACGGCAAGCCCTTCGTGATGAACTTCAAGGCGATTCCGGGCATGGGAGACAAGATGCCGCCGGAACTGGACAACCTGCGGATGTTCATGGCCAAGGAAGTTGACAAGGTAGGAGATGCTGCGGAAGAGGCAGTGACTGAAGGTGATGCGGACCAGCAGGAAACCACGGGCGATAGCGAATGGACTGAATAGGATCAGCTAATCAGACTGAACTGAAAGAAGGGTATCGCCACGGCGGTACCCTTTCAACTATTCACCGTCAAGGAAATCAGATGAACGCAAAAGCAGGCAAGCTCGGAATTCTTGGTGCCGGAGCCATTGGCGGGACCATTGCCAAGGCCGTGGCGGAAGGGCGGCTGGACTACTGTCTGGCCCATGTGCATGACCATGACACTGACAAGGCCCGCAGTCTGCTGGAAGCGACTGGACTGGCTGGCCAGGTCTCCGGGCTGGCGGACATGTGTGCGGATTGTGATGTGATCGTGGAATGCGCGCATCCCGATGCCGTCGCCGGGCTTGTGGAAACGGCGCGCAGACTGGCCACGGGCCGCAGTCCGCAGCAGCATATTGTCGTACTCTCGGTAGGCGGCCTGCTGGATGTGGACTTCAGCAAGCGACCTGCTGGAGAACCGGCTTTGCACGTGCCATCCGGAGCCTTGGGGGGGCTGGATGCAATCCTGGCGATGCGCCAGGCCGGGCTGGACAGCGTGCAATTGACCTCGCGCAAACCTCCGGCCGGACTGGGAATGGAAGTCAGCGAGGAGACAGTGGTATTTGAGGGAACTGCTGCGGAAGTGATCCGGCTCTTCCCGAAGAACACCAATGTGGCCGTGGCCCTGAGCCTGGCCGGGATCGGAGCGGAGCGAACACGGATCCGTCTGATTGCAGACCCGGCGATTGACCGCAACATCCACCACCTCGTGGCCCGCGGGGCCGCAGGTGAGGTTGAATTCACCTCGCGTAACCTGCCATTTCCCGAGAATCCCAAGACCAGCTACCTGGCTGCCCTGAGCGGGATTGCCGTGCTGGGAAATCTGGGCAGCAGCCTGCGCATCGGATAGGAGCTACCACGAAGATTTAAACCACAAAGATCACCAAGTACACAAAGGAATTCAATTCATTCTTCCTGGTGCTCTTTGTGTACTTTGTGGTAAATCCAATCCGGTCACTCGAGATCTCCCATAGAAAAAAGCAACGGCGAACGACCATGGCCATTCGCCTGTTTATTTTTCCCTGCAGCGAGGGTAAAACAAGTTGCTTCCCCAAAGCAGGCGGCGGAGTTTCAGGACTCCGTCGCTCGTTACTTTTCTAGGACGCCCGAAGCGTCCGCTGGTTACAGATCTCTTAGTGAATATACCTAGTTCATCACCTTCACGTCAATCACCGCACTCACACCCACACCCGGCACACGCTTCAGGTCATCAACGTTGCCCTTCACCGGCACATAACCGTTGATGCGGAAGATCTTGTCCATGAAGCTCGTCTCCAGCAGGATCACACTGGACACCTCATCCACGGAAGCCTGCGGTCCGACGATCTGTGCCGCACCGACATGCTTCGTACCGAGCGGATCCAGGATCGGCACCACCTTGGTGGCCGCAGCGATCGGGAAGTTGTTGTCCTTGTAGAGCTTGTTGATGGTCTTGTCGATATCCTTGGCATTCTTCTTGACCAGGTAGGCGATGCCGCCACCGACCACCGCTCCTTCGGCACCCTTCTTGATGATCTTGCCGAGGTCCCAGCCCGCCATGGCCTGCGTGGGCTGCAGGGCTGAGCCGGCCAGCATGCCGACCATGAAGGCCAGCATGATGAAAATCCGTGTGTTGCGTAAGTTAATTCCCTTCATTGCATTCTCCTTGTCAGGACACAATGCCTGACGCTTAATTATCCTGATCGTTCAGAAGCTGCTCAGCTGAAAACACCGGCATCCCCGGCAATTCCGCGCAGCAGGCGGGTCAGGGTTTCCTCCGTGCGGCGGATCTCATACAGCGCGTTCGCTACAGAGCCCAGTAGTTCAGGCTTGAGCTGCTGCCGGGGGTCCGCCGGAGGACTGAACTGCAGGGCCAGCGGCCGCAGGTCTGCAACGATCCGGCGCAGGAATTCCGCGGCCTGCTTCAGCCGCGGCTGCAGGTCATCCGGGGCATTTCCCGCCACATCGCCGACCCAGCGCTGCGCCGCGCGCCGCATTTCAAACATGGTCTGCACGGAGATGATCAGGCCATCCAGCCGGATATCCCCACTGCGCAGTTCACTGGCCAGGCGCTCCATGGCAGCCGTACCGAACTGCGGGGCCAGCTTCAGCCCCCGGGCATCGTACATCCGCGGCCAGGCCACGTTGCCAGCCAGCTCATCCGCCGCCCGGTGCAGGGCCCGGGACAGCTGGTAGGCGGGATCCAGCGGCAGCCGTCCCGCAGGATGGATCAACAGCACATCGCTTTCATAGCGCGGCCTGAGGGAGTCACGGGAAACCCGGAAGGCTCCGGCGTCGCCATGTCCCCGGGCGGTGAAGCAGCGTCCGGCAATCCCACTCACCATGCGCAGTTCCTCCGGGACCTGGCAGTCCGGAATGCCGCTGACTTCGTAGGTATCGGCATCCTCCGCGAGGATCAGACCCCAGGCCAGGTTGTCCCAGTACATCACCGGCAGGCCGCGGGCCAGGGTCTCGGTGATGCGGGGGCGCTGGCGCTCCAGCCAGTTGTCAATGCCACTGCCCGCTGCATCCGTCCAGCAGATCTCGCCATCGATCCCGAGGCTCTCCAGCCAGTGCTGGGCCGCCTGCGGCCAGCTGACACTGTGCTGCCAGGCACCGGGCGCAGCATTGGCAAACAGGGGCAGGCGGAAGGCCTCGCCGCTCAGGCCGGCGACATGCTCAAAGCTCTGGTCCAGCTGCAGGCTGTCGGAGAGGCAGGCCAGGCAGCTGACGGCCGTGTTCCAGCAGTACTGCGGCAGCACACGGCGGACTATGTCATGGGACATGCAGACAGCATATCAGCCCGCCAGCTCGCCATGCTCATCCAGCGGCAGCAGGCTGCCGTCGGCGCTGATCAGCAGACCCGGGGCGATCAGGGCATTGCGCGCGATCAGGTGGCTGGCCCGGCTGCCGGGATAGACCTGCACATTCGTGAAATGGCAACTGAGCAGCCGGCAATCCGCTCCGACCGAGACATACTCCTCCAGCACGCAGTCGCGGACCTCGGAATCGCGCTCCACGAGAACGGGGCCGATTAGGCGGCTGCCCAGCAGGCTGGCCCCGGGGCGCACATCCACATCGAACACCGTGTGGGTCTGCCGCTGCTCTATGCCCTGTGCCAGCTCGAAGTGGGGGACCATGTCCATCGCGCAGTGGTGCGCGCGGATCATGTCGCTGAAGGTGCCGGTGTCATACCAGGGGCCGAGCAGGGGCACACTATGTACATGCCGACTGCGGCGCACCAGTTCCATCATGGCATCGGTGATCTCATACTCACCGCGCGGCGAAGGCTTGATGCTGTCAATCGCAGAGAAGATCTCCTTTGTGAAGATGTCAATCCCGATCACGCCGTGATTGCTGCGCGGCGCGGCCGGCTTCTCCTCGAGGTCCACGACACGCTGGCCGTCCAGCACGGCGACCCCGAAGGCCCGCGGGTCCTCCAGTTCGATGGTGTGGATCAGCGCCGCCGGACGCAGCTCCCGCCACTGGGCCAGTCCGGTCTCCAGCGGCTGCAGGAAGATGTTGTCAGCGAACAGCAGCACGAACTCGCTGTCGCCGATGAAGTCCCGGGCACAGCCCACGGCATGCGCCAGGCCCAGCGGTTCGGGCTGGATGATGTATTGCAACCGCGCGGGCGTGCCCTCCAGGGCGGCCTCCAGTGCATCCCTGTTGCCGGGATTGGCAACAATGCCGATCTCCGTGATTCCGACCCTAAGAAGCTGCTCCAGCGGGTAGCTGATCAGCGGGCGGTTGGCGAGTGGCAACAGGGGCTTGCTGACGCTATCGGTCAGGGGGCTGAGGCGGGTGCCGCGGCCGGCGGCGAGGATCAGGCCCTTCATGACAGCCACTCCGCCAGGCTGCGCCAGCTGCCCTTGCCTGCCAGCAGGCAGGCTCCGTGTCCCGACTGCAGCTGCTGCCAGTCGCCCTGCAGGCCCGTGGCTGCATGGTATTTCCCTAACAGGTCATCGAGGGAAGCCGGATCCGGGCTGCCCCTGAGCAGCGCCAGCACTCCTCCACCGAAGCCCCCGCCCACAAGCCGGGCCCCGAGGCACGGCGGCAGGTTGCACAGCATGTCCACGAGTCTGTCGATCTGTGGTGTACTCACCTCACAATCATCGCGCATGCTGCTGTGGCTGGCAATCAGCAGGCAACCCATCCCCTTCGCGTTGCCGCCCTGCAGTGCCGCACTGAAATCCAGCACGCGCTGCTGCTCCGTGGCAACATGCCGCAGGCGGCTGTCCAGCGGCGCGGGAAGACCCTCAGCCACCTCCAGTAGTTGTTCCAGTGTCCGCTCGCGAAAGCAGGTAAATCCCCCCAGGGCTTCCGCAGCCAGGCGCAGGGCCTCCTGCAGCTCGGCCTGGCGGGTGTTGTATTCCGAGTCCGCCAGTTCCCGGGACTGCCCGCTGTCAACAAGCAGCAGGCTGCAGCCCTCCAGGCCACTGAGGGGAATGTACTCATGCGTCTGCTGCCAGGTATCAATCAGCAGCGCTTCCGTCTCCCGCCCGAACAGGCTGGCGTACTGGTCCATCAGGCCGCAATGCGTACCGAGCGCAGTGTGTTCAGCCCGCTGGGCGGCGCGGCAGACTGCCCGCGCACTGGGCAGCACGTCTTCCTCCAGCAGGGCCAGCAGGGCAGCCTGGACCGCGATACCCACCGCTGCGGAACTGGAGAGTCCCCTGCCCGGCGGCAGATCGGAGCAGATGGCAATTTCAGCGGACAGGCAGCCGGTGATGCGCACCAGTTCGCGCAGGTAGGCCACGGGTCCCTGCCTGCCGGTCTCCTCCAGGCTGGCAACGCCCTGCCCGGGATACAGCGAGGATGCCACACGCAGGCCGCCTTCCGCCGTGAGCCGGACGGCGAGGGTGACCCCGAGCGAGATGGACAGCGGCAGCACCTGGCCGCCCGCATAGTCGATATGCTCGCCGATCAGGTTGACCCGCCCGGGGGCAAAGCAGCAGATCTCGGGCTCCGCCTGGAACTGAGAGCAGAAGAAGTCCCGGCTGTCCTGCCAGTTGATCATGCGGCGTCGGGGTCCATGTCGTCAGTTTCGGCAGGCGGTTCGAAGTACAGCAG
>JAHEFU010000165.1 GCA_024645305.1 Planctomycetales bacterium | reverse complement strand
GTCATCCATGTCTGCCAGGACATCATCAGCGGGTTCCAGCCCGAATCCCTCGACTGTGAAGTTGAAGGCGGTTCCCAGGTCGACCGCGGTGCTGTCAACGGACAGGTCAATGCGGCGGGCATCACTGACAATCTGGGTCGTGATCGAATCACCGTTGGCATCAGTGATGCGCAGTGTCCCAACATAGAAGCCATAGTCAGCGAAACTGAAGTCCACGGGCGGCGGATCGGTACTGTCCGTGCTGCCGTCGCCATCGAAGTCCCACTCATAGCTGTAGGGGGAGCGTCCACCCACCACCGTGGCACTGAAGGTGAAGGTCAGGTCATCACCGGTGGAGGGTATTGACTGACCTGTCAGGTCCTCCAGCGGCGGAGCTGAACTCGTGATGTCAATCGGTGTACTGATCGTGGGGGCCGTACTGCCAGAAGCGTCGACCGCATTGAGTGTGACGTTGTAACTGCCCGGGAGGGAGTAGCTGTGGCTGACGGCATCACCGCTCAGCTGGTTTCCGTCCCCCATGTCCCAGGAGTAGGTGATCGGAGCCACGCCGTTTTCGGGAATGGCGAAGAAGTTGATCATCACTCCCGTGGCGGTGGCCGACTGGTCAGCGAATGCGCTGACACGGAAGCTCTCACTGGGACGCGGGATGCTGGTGTTCTCAGCAATCACCATGTGCCCAAGAGCATTGATATCGAAGTCAAACCAGTTGCCACTGCGTCCCCTGGAGCTGTCCAGCTGGGTAAGTTCCTTCGTGGCAGGATTGACCCAGAACAGAAAAAGCAGCACACCCTGAAAGGTGTTGTTCGCGAAGCCACCATTCTGGATCCGCACTGACAGGCGCCCGCTGAAACCGGATCCCGGAGGGCTGGATGGTTCAAAGTACATGCCCTGGATGAACTGGAAGTCCGACAGGTCGGGAACCTGGCTTGCTGCCGATGAGAAGTCCTTTGCATTGACGGCATCATCGGTCGTGGTCAGCCAGCCCTCGACTTCAGAACTGCTGATGATGCTGTCCGGGTCAGTGACCAATTCGTAGTCGAGTTCATTCAGGCCGTCTCGGGAGTTGGAACCGAGGTCGGCCGGAGCAGTAGAGCCTGAGCAGGCAGCGAGGACCAGCAACAGCAGCAGTACGGGGAATCTGATCAGCAACTTAGTCATGATTGTCCACCTATGCACCAGACATTGCCTGGAAGCTCGTGAAGCCTGAGTGGAACATTACTGCTCCAGCTATCAGACCCAGTAAAACTATAATGGAAACCCAGGGAAAAAGCAGGCGCGTCAGCTCATTGACCGGCACCTTGCAGAAATTCGCTATCCAGACATTGTGAGTATTTGTCGGATCACAGACGCCCTGCAACATGCCGACAGAGAAGAATGCGGCCATTATCAGACTGCCATGCAGCACTCCTGCTCCAGATAATATACCCATTATTCCGATGCCCATCCCATACAGGTTAAGTGGTCCGCGATAAAGGGCCAGCGGGGAAAGCAGGAAGAAAGTGGCGACAAACGCCAGCGGAGATCCCAGCGGGAGAGTGGCGAACATGGGTTCAAAGCTCCCCGTGACACTTTCCAGGCGAGTCGCCTTGAGCAGGATCCCGATCCCGATCAGCAGGATCACTGCAGGCGCGGCCAGCTGTACCCCTTCGAACAGTGACTGCATCAGCTGGTTAAGGGCGCGTCCCGAGCGCGTAACGGAACTCAGGGCACAAAACAGGATGCCTACAAGCAAGGC
Organism: Planctomycetales bacterium; assembly: GCA_024645305.1. Lineage (GTDB taxonomy): Bacteria > 4484-113 > 4484-113 > 4484-113 > JAFGCY01 > JAHEFU01. The sequence continues at coordinate 4,770 of JAHEFU010000165.1, read as the reverse complement.
TGACAGGATGTTGATGCTGATCGGCAGTGGAGCGACGTCGGGATCCAGGGCAGTCCCCCGCTTATGCAGCTCACCCAGCACAAATGACCAAAGCAGCAGCAGGATGGGTACGAGCAGGGAGGCCGCCGCCAGCCAGTTGTCGCTGCGGCGGGACCAGGAGAGACTGGACTGGGATACGAACAGCAGGCCGATGCGCAGGAGTAGCAGGGAAAACAGCAGGATGATTGCTGCACTGAAGAAGTAGAACATGACCTGCAGGAAGATCGCCGAAGCCAGTTCAGACCTGAAAATAAACCATGCTGCGGTTCCCAGCAGGCCGGAGACCGCAAGCAGGCTGGCCAGGTTGAGCAGTACGCCGCGCCGCTCACTGAGTTGCTGCAGGATGAATGCAGTAGCCACCAGCAGGAACAGCAGGGCCATGACAACGGCGAAATTGACCACATTGCCGAGGTCCAGCCGCATGGCCTCCGGCAGGTCCGCGCTGGCCAGCACCTGTTCATATCCCTGCCAGTTCGCCGGGTTGAGAGTACCGCCGAGGCTCAGGCCCAACAGGAATATCCCACCGGCCACGCGTGGAGCGAATCCAAGGCTGAACATTACCGGAAGGCAGATGGAGGCGACGAGGATCACAGCTCCCAGACCGCCAAGAGTGGTGAACAGCAGGGCAATCACGACGAGCATGGTCAGTCCGAGGCGGAAACGATCCTCTCCGGCGTACTCCGCCGTGTAGCGCACCAGGCGTTCTGCTGAACCGTTGTGGCGCATCTGGGCTGCCAGCACGGCCCCGAGGATCACGGCGAAAACCCAGTTGGCCAGCATGCTGATCCCCGGTTCCAGTACCTGCTTCATGATGGCGTCGAAAAACGCCAGCATTCCATGTGGAACGCGCGTTCCAGTATTATCGAGGGGTGCTGAAACTAGGATCGGTGCCAGGGCCAGCCCGGCGATACTGAGGGCGCAGAGCGGAATGGCGATAGTTGCCGTCAGCCGGCGACTGATCATCAACCAGCCGTAGAATGCTAAAATCGCTAGATAGACAGCAACCACGCAGACTATTCTAAGGGAGATTGAGCGCCGACTCCAGGCAAAGCAATTGAGAGGTGATTGATGGCAAAGACGTTACTCGTTCTCAGGCACGGCAAGGCTGAGCCGGCTGGGAACGTGGATAAGGCAGATTTTGACAGGGAACTCACCGCCCGGGGTGAGAGCAATTCACTGGTGATTGGAGATTACATCTCCAGCAACGGCATTACACCCGAGCTGATAATCTCCAGCCAGGCCGCCCGCGCTATCGGTACGGCCCGCAACGTGGCAAGCCGCTGCGGTGATCCCGAAATTGAAGAAAGTGAATTCATGTACGGCGCTTACTCCACGGACCTGCTCGACATCATTACCGGTTTGGATGATGCTATCAAGACAGTCATGCTTGTCGGACACAACCCGGCGCTGGAGAATCTGGTGGATGAGTTGACAGACAGTTACGAGACCGTACTGAAGACCTGCAGCCTGGCAATCCTGAAAACAACCAAGAAGAGCTGGGCAGACCTGATGCACGGTGACTTCAAGACGATTGCCATCCAGAATCCACGGGATTTCGATCCTACCCCCTGATATCAGAACGTCGTGCTGCAAGCAGCAGGACCAATCCCAGCAGCATCAGGACGCCGGCTGCCGGCAGCAGCTCCCTGTAGCTGACACTGAAGCTTGGCAGGTAGCGATCCAGTTCCAGTTCAGCCAGCCAGCCGGTGCCTGTCCCTCGCTTGTTGCTGATCTCCTCTTCGCCGGAATCCTCGATTTCTTCCTGGTCAGCACTGATGGAACTGATGGTGCCAGCCAGGCCAGCCAGCTCGAAGGGAAATTCCTGCAGGGGATCCCTGGGCGGAAGCGATCGCAGCACTGGGCTGCCGGACTGCGGCCAGCTGAAACAGACATAGACCTCGGAGGCATAGGCCTGGACTGACTTTATCGGGAGGACCGTGCCTTCTCCGTCCTCAACGATAAGAGCAGCCTGCTGGCTGCTCATGTCACCGGACAGCTGTATGTAGTTCTCAGTGCGGACAACGCCATTGGCAGACAGTCCATCCGCAAAGACCATTTCAGCCTCACGATACAGTTCACGCTGGTTCTCATCCAGCCGGACAAAACGGATACGGCGATACTGACCGGGCGCATCACTGACAATCTTCAGTTTCTGCAGCGGCAGCATGTTGGATGTCAGGATCAGCGGCCAGATACTGCCGCCGCCGGCTGGCAGCGAGCGCATGGGCCCCAGGGCCACAGGCACCTCGTGCAGTACGGGTTGCACAGCCGCCTTGCTGCAGCTAAGTTCCGCCAGGGCATGGTCAGCCCCGTTGCGAATTGTCAATCGGATATAGCGGTTAATCGGCAGGGGGCTGAAGCTGATTTCCGTCAGGCGCAGTACCCCGTCCTCAGTTACTTTCTGTAGCACCAGCTGCTCTTCCCCGCGCTGGCTGAAATCCTCCTGCGTCGGTCCCGCTGCCGGGATCACCGTTGTCAGCACATCCGTCGAACTGAATGACAGCTGCATTGTGTCAAAGTCAGCAGGATCGCTGCCGCGGTCAATGATAACCACGCGGTCCTGCTGCTCCGGACGGCCGCCGTCAATGATCTGCAGGATGGACAGTAGACTTTGGCTGGTTTCCGGAGCATGCATCAGGATGGCAGGAATCTCCTGTCCGGCACTGCTGACAGACCAGTCGTCGGGATGCTCCAGCAGCCATGCCAAAGCTGCATCACGCAGGCGCACTTTCACATAGTCACCGGGCTGCAATTCCGTATCGAGGAGCTCGACTGCTCCGTCCGGGAGTCCCTGCACGCCATCCTGGGACCTGGTCGCAGCATCCTGGCCGACAGCGGCTATGGGCAGTCCGATGATCAGCAGCAGGCACAGGCTGGAGAGGGTGTGACGCATCAGCGTGATTGTAGCAGTCAAGCATGGTTTGCAGCGCCTTATAATATCCCTGCCACAGATGTCCCAGACGCTATACAGGAAGTACCGCAGCCAGAGGTTTGATGAACTGGTCGGTCAGGGTTCCGTAACGAGGATCCTGCGCAATGCCATCCGACGCGACCGGCTGAGCCATGCCTACCTGTTCTGCGGCCCGCGGGGCACGGGGAAAACCAGCGTGGCCCGGATATTCGCCAAGGCTCTGTGCTGCAGCGACCCGCAGGATGGCGACTGCTGCGGGAAATGCGCCAACTGCCTCTCAATCGCCGCTGGCAACGCTGTTGATGTCATCGAGATAGATGCCGCCAGCCGCAACAAGGTGGAGGACATCCGCGACCTGCGTGACAAGGTCGGCTATGCCCCGCTTGAGTATCCATACAAGATCTACATCATTGACGAAGTGCACATGGTCACGCCTCAGGGCTTCAATGCCTTGCTGAAGACACTGGAGGAACCACCGGCCCACGTGAAGTTCCTCTTCGCCACGACCGAACCGCATAAATTGCCGATAACCATACTCTCGCGCTGCATCCGCTTTGATTTCCAGCGCATTCCGCAGGATGAACTGGCCAGGCACCTGATCTGGATCGCCAGTGAGGAAGGTTTCAGCATGGGAATGGAAGCCGGCCTGCTGCTGTCGAGGCTGGCTGAAGGTTCGGCCCGCGATGCCATCAGCCTGCTGGACCAGCTGACCGTTTACTGCGAGGCTGAAATCACGGTGGAGGCAGCCCAGGAACTTTTCCAGCTTGGAGATCCACGCCTGCCTGCCCGGGTGCTGGAACTGCTGAAGACAGGTGGGCGCGGGGAGCTGCTGGAAGTCTGGAACGGACTGGTGGAGCAGGGGGCGGACGCCGGTCGGTTCCTGGTGCAGGTCAGTGAAGCGGTCAAGCTGGACTACATTGCAATCCCGATCCGCGCATGCGCGAGGTTCTCAGCGTGATGTGGGAAGCCCTCAACCTGCTGCGCTTTGAGAGTTTCCCGGCACTGCTGGTGGAGCTGAGCCTGCTGCGCAGCTTTGACATTTTTCATGCTGATGCCAGGCAGGAGATTTCGAACCAGTCCAGGCCGGCAATGCAGCCAGCAAACCAGCAACGCCGGGAGCAGGCACAACCTGAACCGCCTGTGGTTCAACGCTCCACGGAAGTCAAACAGGAACCGGTAGTTCCTGTGGAGCAGTCTCCCCATGCCAGGCAGGCCGAACCCAAGGTTCCGTTCCAGCTGGTCGGAGATGAGCAGTGGTCAGGCTTACTGGCAAACCTGGAGAAGAACAGCCTCACCACATACGCACTTGTCAGGCAGGGTGTGAAACCACAGCAGGAAGGGGACGAGCTGTTGCTTGAGTTCGAGGACAGCGGTGCCGGACGGATGGCAGTGCGCTATGTCCTGCAGCCGGAACACAGCGGGAAGCTGCTGGCCGCCGTGCGGGAGTGTTACGGCCCCACCAGGTCCCTGGCTGTGAAGATCGAGGGTGAGGAGGCCGTCGTCCAACTTTCGGCGGGTCAGGAAGCTTCAAAGGCTCCGGCAGTCGGCAGTGCTACAATCGAAGTCGGCGGAAAAGGCAGCGGAAAGGAAGTCACAAAGCCACTGACTGCAAATGATGCGATAGAGCTGTTCGGAGCAACCGAACTCAAGGACGGAGACTGACTATGAAAGCTGACTATGGGTGGATCATCTTCCTGATCATCGGAATTGTCATCGTAATCTTCTGGGGCAGTATCACGGGCGGCATCAGTGCGTTCAAGAACCGCAACTTCGACCAGGCGGCATATGACCGGGGCGAGGCGATTTTCAACGACGAGCAC
>JAHEFU010000164.1 GCA_024645305.1 Planctomycetales bacterium | reverse complement strand
GCCGCCGGCTCCTGTGCTGCGCTTGTACACCATCGAGGAATTCGTGCAGACCGTCTGCCCGCACTGCTTCGCCGAGCGCTCTGCGGTCTGACACCGAAGCGAATTCCCACCGCAGGCGGGTGTCCTGTTGGAGTCAAGCTGCTGCCCTGGACGAAGCATGACCAGGAAGCCGTAGCTCAAGCTTCCAGCCGCCGATCACATTTCCTCTACAACACGCCGAATGAGTAAGGCAAAAGTTGCACCCCTTCCCGTCTAAGTGAAACTGCTCGCTATCCAATGAGGGTGATACTCACTTCTTCTACTGACCACTGACGACTGACCACTGACTATTCGAATATCACGTACTTCAGGTCTCCATTTGCGGCGTCATGGTAACTGATGGCCGGGTAGCCATCCACCACAGCAAGCGAGCAGTAGCGGCCGATGAGACTGTTAGGATCTAATGTAAGGGGTGTTTGCCAGGCAGTTCCCTCCGCATTGAGTGCGCTGATGTACTTAAGGCTGGTGCTGGTTGCATCGTAATAACTAATGGCGGGAAAGCCGTCCACCACCGCCAAAGACGCATGCTCACCTACATCACCCACTGTGTCAACTGCCATCGGAGTCGACCAAGCATTCCCCTGGGAGTTGCTGGCCCGGGCATACTTCAGGTAGCCATTTCCTGCATCGCGGTAGCTGATGGCCGGGTAGCCGTCCACCACAGCAAGGGAGGTGAACAAGCCGACATCGCCTGCGGTGTCAATTGACTCAGGGGCAGCCCAGTTTGTACCCTGGGCATCAGTGGCTCGTACATACTTCAGATCATCGTTCGTAGTGTCGAAGTAGCTGATGGCCGGGTAGCTGTCCACCACCACAAGGGAGGTGTACAAGCCGACATTTCCGGATGCATCAATCGTGACGGGTGTATTCCAGCTTGCCCCCTGCTGATCGAGTGCCCGTACGTACATCAGGTCGCCGTCGCCCGCATCGTAGTAGCTGATGGCTGGGTTGCCGTCCACCACGGCCAGTGAGGTGTACAGACCAACCAGAAAATCTGAGTCAACGGAAATGGGGGTAGCCCAGGCGCTTCCCTGCTCATTGAGTGCCCGCACATACTCCAGCTTTCCATTGCTACTGTCATAGTAGCTGATGGCTGGAAAGCCAGCGACAACCCCAAGTGAAGTGTGCGATCCGACATTTCCAGGCGAGTCAACTGCAATAGGTGATCCCCAGGCTGACCCCTGCTCATTGAGTGCTCGCACGAAATTCAGGTTGCCTTCAGAGTTGTCGTAGTAGCTGATTGCGGGGAAACCATCCACTACTGCAAGAGAGGTGTACTGGCCCTTATTATCGATTGAGTCCGGTGACAAGGGGGCAATAAAGTTGGTTACGTCTACAGCCGCCGTTTCAACACTCTGTGCACCTGCAGTATCTGTTACACGGACCACGGGAAGGAAAATACCGAAACTGCCGTATACATGTGTCGCGGAACTGGTTTCTCCATAACTGTCATACAGTCCATCGCCGTCGAAATCGAATTCATAACTGGCTATGCTGCCGTCAGGGTCATTGCTGGCACTGGCATCAAGCGTTACCTTCACACCCGGAAGCCCGATATTCGGGCTGGCAGTCAAGTCTGCCAGCGGCAGATCGTTGCCAACAACGTTTACCGTGATGGTCTCCGTCGTGGTTGCCCGGCCGCCCCGGTTGTCCTCCACACGCAGTTTCACATCGAAGATCCCGGGCTGCGTGAATACATGGCTGGCATTGGTGGATTCGCCGACCGCGTCGTACAGGCCGTCACCTTCCCAGTCCCAGGCGAACTCCACGATGTTGCCATCCGGGTCCACACTGCCGAAGGCCGAGAAGCTGACAGTCAGTGGCGCATCGCCGCTGTTCTGGTCGAACTGCAGGACTGCCGTTGGCAGCTGGTTGGCAGCCGCAGTGACCTGAACTGCCACAGTATCCACGTCGCTTGCGCCCTCGCTGTCCGTCACGCGGAATTTGGCATTGAACAGGCCGGCTGCAGTGTAGTTCTGAGGGGCGGGAGTAAGGGTATCAGTACCGCTTTCATAGATCCCGTCACCATCGAAATCCCAGGCAAATGCAAGCGCCGATGCATCATCCTCGCTGTCTTCTGCCGTGCCTGTGAACGTCACATTGAGTGGAGCATTGCCACTTTGCGGGCTGGCAACCGCACTTGCCAGTGGACGACTGTTGCCCGTGATGAACAGGCTCACACTGCCCAGCGCCACGGCTGCACCATCAAGCGATGCTGCCCGCACACGCGGACGGATGATCCCTGTGGCGGAAGTGTCCACCTGGATGCTGCCGCTGGTATTGCCTGTCACATTGAAGATGCCGTCGCCATTTGTATCGAAGTCATATGTATCCGCGCCGCTGGCACTGAGACTGGCACTGCTGCCGAGACTGCCGCTGACGAGATCGGTTGTCACAAGCAGGGCGGGAGCATCACCAGCCAGGGGGTCGCCGGACACAATCACGCTGGTCTGGCTGGCATTGCCGGAATGATCCAGGGCGCTGATCCGGATGTAGGTCCTGCCCGTCAGTCCACTGAGCACGAAACGGGTGGAGCCTTCGAGGTAATCCACGCGCCGCACGCCCGCGCTGTTGGGGTTGATAAAGGATCTGTCTGAATAGTGGATACGGTAGCCTGCCAGATCTGATGAAATAACCGGCAGCCATTGCAGTTCCAGCCCGGAGCTGACGGGCGTCGCTGTCAGTCCGGTGATCTGCGTTGGTGCTGTAGAGTCCGCTGCATCAAAAGGATTGAGCCCGAGTCCGACCACGTCGAGGGAATTGCCTGAACTGGCCAGCAGGCAGACGAAGATATTCTGCGCGCTGGAGAGGAAGCTGCCGCCGTCGCGGACCCGCTGCGCCAGGCTGAGCCGCACATGGCTGTCAGAATACGGGCCCTGCCAGTCCCAGCGGCCCGTGCCATAATTGGCAACACCGAGATAGTATTCCGATGATTCGCCAGCGCCATTGTCAAGCAGGTTGGCATCAATACTGAGCGTCCCCGGCTGGGCACCACCGAGCGGGATGCGCCAGATACCATAACTGGTCTCAGCGGGGGAAGCTGCCAGGCGGGCAGCCTCGCCATTCTCACTGAGGCCAGTGCCCAGGAACCAGTCCCGGCCCGCCGTGAATTCGCTGCCGCCGCCAATTGCCGAAGCTGCGCGCCCGCCTGTTTCCCAGGGTTGCAGCGCATCCAGGGGCAGCTGGGTCGGAAAGCCTGCCTGGTCCTGGGCTCTGATGATTCCATTATTGGTAACATCCGGATCACCACCAGTCAGTTTCGATCCGCCACAGGCAGCAATGAAGCAGATTGCAATAGACAAAAGCAAGGCACAGGTTCTGGTTGACATGAGTGTCTCCGTGAGAGTTGCGTATCATTATAGCGGGAAGCCTGTAAGGGTATTGGACCAGCAACTCCCTCACCTATACTCAACGCGTGGATCCGGACAAGCCCGCGGCACCAGAGCTGCGCAGTTACACCATCGAGGAATTCGTGCAGACCGTCTGCCCGCACTGTTTCGCAGAGCGGCAGCGCGCCAGTGATGAAGCCGATGTCTGGAAGGACGGCATGCTCGTCAGCCATTCCGGCAGTATCTGGATGCGGCGCTATTGCGATGTGCATGGCGACACTGAGTCCCTCTATGAGGAGGATGCCGCACTCTGGCAACGCCGCCGCGGCTGGTCCACTCCCACAAGCACGGTGGTTCCCGACCGGCCCGGCAACACCGGCGGCTTCCCGGAGGCCTACCGCCACGGTCTGCCCGCAAGCCATGCCCAGCACAGCTGCATCATCGTGCTCAATGTCACCGAGCGCTGCAACTACGGCTGCCCGGCCTGCTTCGCCAGCGCCAGACCGCCGGGCATGGCTGAACCGCTGGAGGAACGCCCCACCCTCGATGAGATGCTGGCAACGGTGGACACGATGCTTGAGCGCGAAGGCGGCCGGCTCGGCGTGGTGATGCTCAGTGGCGGCGAGCCCACGGTGCGCCGCGACATCATCCCCATGCTCGAGGCCCTGGCCACGCGGCCGATCACGCGCATCATGCTCAACAGCAATGGCCGCGAGATCGCCGTGAATGACGAACTGCTGGACTTCCTCGCCGCCCGGCGCCGCCAGGTGGAGGTCTACCTGCAGTTTGACGGCTTCGATGGCAACACACACCACGTCCTGCGCAATGAGGACGTGCTGGAGGAGAAGCTGCTTGCCAGCCGCCGCATGAACGAGCGCGGCATCTTCCACACTTTGACGACCACCGTGATGCGTGGTGTCAATGAGGAGCAGTGCGGCCGCATCATCCGGCACGGCCTGGACAGCCCCTACTGCTCCGGCGTGGCCCTGCAGCCGATGTTCGGCAGCGGCCGCTTCCCGGGTTATGACCCCATGGACCGCACCACCCCGACCGGGATACTGAAGCGGCTGGACGGCTGGACGGATGGCGCCCTGTCTGCGGATGACTTCGTGCCGCTGCCCTGCTCACACCGCGACTGCTGCGATATTTCCTACATGCTGCGGCTCGGCGACGGCAGCTGGAGGAGCCTGCCGCAGCTGGTCGGGCGGGACACCCTGCGCGAGTGGATCCACCTCGTCAGCAACACCATCACCTTCGACGGCCTGAGCGAACCCGTTGTCAGCATGCTGAAGAGCGGCAGCCTGACCAAGGTGCTCAGCGAACAGCTCGGCCCGGGAGCCCCGCAGCTCGCCCTGGAGGTCGGCCGGATGTGCGCCTGCGTGCCGGGCCTGTTCGAGCGACTCGGCGGGATCTGGCAACGCCTCGGCGGGAAGGCCGGCGGTGAACGGCCCGACGGCAATGAGCTGGCCACCCGCGGCTTCCGCATCACCATCAAGCAGTTCATGGACGCCCACACCTTCAACTCCGACCGCATCCGCCAGTGCTGCGTGCACAGCGGCAGCTTCGAGGAGGACCCGCGCCGCCTGAGCTTCTGCTGGCGCTGGCTGTTCAGTGATGCCTCGGACTTCCCGGAGGGCGAGCCGCGCTACCGCCGCGACGGCAGCACAGTCAGGGATGACAACGGCCATGCCTGAGCCGGGCGGCAACCCCATCCTCGGCAGCAGCCTGCACGCGCTCGGCTACGTGGTCGGCAGCCTGGTGTTCATCCTTGCCCAGCGTATGAGCCGCCAGCCTCTGCCCAGCGGCCGGCCGCGCCTGATCCTGCTGGGCAGCGCTCTCATCGGCGGGATTCTCGGAGCCAAAATGAGCCAGTGGCTGGCCCTGGGCTGGCCCATCGGGGCTGACCCGCTGGCTTTCTTCAACCCCGCCTCCGGCGGACGCACGGTGCTCGGCGGGATCATCTGCGGCTGGGTCGCGGTGGAGCTTGCCAAGTCCCGGCTCGGGATCCGCTACAGCACGGGCCTGCCCTTTGCCCTGGCCCTGCCCGCGGGGGAAGCCGTGGGACGCCTCGGCTGCTGGTTCAACGGCTGCTGCGGGGGCCGGGAAAGCAGCCTGCCCTGGGCCGTGATGCATAACGGAACAGCCCTGCATCCCAGCCAGCTGTATATGGCAGCCGGCCTGCTGATCCTGCTCGCCAGCCTGCTGAGGCTGCGTCCGCGCCTGGAACAGGCCGGCGACCTGTTCCTGTACTACCTCGCGGGCTACGGCCTGCTGCGTTTCCTCGTGGAATTCACGCGCAGCCAGGATGCCCTGTTCTTCGGTCTGTCGCTGGCGCAGTGGATCTGCCTGCTGTTCGTCAGCGCGGGAATCCTCGGACTGCTCGCCAGAAGGCGGGACAGGCGCGATAATCAGACTGTGCCGCAGGAGACTGCGCCAGGGGAGCAAGCGAATGGATAGCCATGCCGGTCCGGTTGAAACTGACAACGCCGCCCTGCGGGCCCGTGAGGCCGCCAAGTGGGAGGGGCTGGCCTTCACCTTCTGCAAGGCCGCCACGCTTGTGTTCCTGGCAACACTGGTCGCCGGGCCGAAATACATAATGAGCCTGGTCGCGCTGGGGACCGTGGCCTGCTACATGGTGATGATGTGGCACGGGCGGATGGACACGCGCTGCTTTGCGAAGTATCCGCCGCTGATCAGCGGCTTCTGGCTGGCCGTGGCCCTCGGTGCGGGTTACTGCGCCTGGGCCGGGATCGAACTGCCGAGCATCCTCAGTCTGGCGAGGGGTGACTGATGGACGGCCAGCCCCCACAGGAGCCCCGCGACCCGCACGATCCCCTGGCACCGCGCGATCCACACCTGCCGCCGGCCTTCCGGGACAAGGGAGTCCCGCCGCCGGATGAAATGCCCCGGGACTGGCGCGGAGGTGCCATTCCTCCACTTCCGCCGGAGTTCGTGCCGGGCCGCTCGGCGGGTGGCAGCAATATCCTCAAGGGCCTCGGGATCGCCTGCCTGAGCCTGATCGCGGGCATAGCCGGACTGTTCGGCGCCTGCTTCGCGATCATGAGCAGCGGGGACCGCAGTATGTATCCCTATACATTCGGGTCGATCTTCGTGTTCGCCGCCGCCGCCACTGCCATGTTCTTCCTGTTGCGACCGCAGCGCTGAAAGCCACAAGGGAAATTGCGCACAACTGGAACAAATT
>JAHEFU010000163.1 GCA_024645305.1 Planctomycetales bacterium | reverse complement strand
AGGTGATTCACCGCCTGACCGGCTGCTGGACGGACTGGGGCAGACGCTACGGCTACTTCGACAGTGATGCGGATGCGGATGCCTTCCGTGACGAGCTGGCCTATTCCCTCCTGAACCAGATGGCCGCCCCCAACAGTCCTCAGTGGTTCAATACCGGGCTGTACTGGGCCTACGGCATCAACGGGCCCAGCCAGGGCCACTACTATGTAAACCCTGACACAGCGGAGCTTGTGCGCTCCGAGGATGCATACAGCCATCCCCAGCCACACGCCTGCTTCATTCAGAGTGTCAGCGATGACCTGGTGAATGAAGGTGGCATCATGGACCTGTGGGTCCGCGAGGCCCGGCTGTTCAAGTATGGCAGCGGCACCGGTACCAACTTCAGCGCGCTGCGTGGTGAGGGTGAGTCCCTCAGCGGCGGCGGGCAGTCCAGCGGCCTGATGAGCTTCCTCAAGATCGGCGACCGCGCCGCCGGGGCCATCAAGAGCGGAGGTACCACCCGCCGCGCCGCCAAGATGGTCTGCCTCAATGTGGACCATCCAGACATCGAGAAATTCATCAACTGGAAGGTCCATGAGGAAGACAAGGTCGCAGCACTCGTGGCCGGCGGCAAGGGCCGCTTTGACACCGCCTTCGAGGGTGAGGCCTACAGCACCGTCAGCGGGCAGAACAGCAACAACTCGATCCGCCTGACCAATGAGTTCCTCGAAGCCGCCGAGCGCAAGGGCATGTGGGACCTGATCCAGCGCACCGACGGACAGGTCAGCAAGAGTATCCAGGCCGCGGACCTCTGGCAGCAGATCGGCTATGCCGCCTGGCGCTGTGCCGATCCCGGCGTGCAGTTTGACACGACAATCAATGAGTGGCATACCTGCCCCAACAGTGGCCGGATCAATGCCTCCAACCCCTGCAGCGAGTACATGTTCCTTGACGACACCGCCTGCAACCTGGCCAGCCTGAACCTGATCAAGTTCATCGACGAGGCCAGCGGCGGATTTGACCTGGATAGCTACCGGCACATGATCCGCCTGTGGACCATCGTGCTCGAGATCTCCGTCCTGATGGCGCAGTTCCCCAGCCGCGAAATCGCGCAGAAGTCCTTTGACTTCCGCACCCTCGGCCTGGGTTATGCCAACCTCGGCACCTGCCTGATGGTGATGGGCATTCCCTACGACAGCGACGAGGGCCGGGCCATCGGTGCGGCTATGACGGCGATCCTGACCGGAGATGCCTATGCCACCAGTGCGGAGATGGCCCGCGAACTCGGCAGTTTCCAGAAGTTTGAGGAGAACCGTGAGGAAATGCTGCGCGTGATGCGCAACCATCGCCGGGCAGCGCGCCATGAAGCTGACAACACATATGAGGATCTGTCAATTGCACCGCGGGGTATCGAGCATGCGCAGTGTCCTGAATATCTTTCCAGTGCCGCCGTGCAAAGCTGGGACCGTGCGCTGGAACTCGGTGAGCTGCATGGCTACCGCAATGCCCAGACGACCGTGATCGCACCGACAGGTACGATCGGCCTGCTGATGGACTGCGACACCACCGGCGTCGAGCCGGACTTCGCCCTCGTCAAGTTCAAGAAGCTGGCGGGCGGCGGCTACTTCAAGATCATCAACCAGAGCATCCCGCTGGCCCTTTCCAACCTGGGCTATGACCAGAAGCAGATCGGTGAGATCCGCCGCTGGGTGCTCGGCAGTTCCAGGCTGGACCACCAGTCCATCCATGCCGACAGCCTGCGCGAGATGGGCATGAATGACAATGACATCGAGCGCATCGAGGCCCAGCTTCCAAGTGTGTTCGAGCTGCACTTCGCTTTCTCGCCCTTTACCCTTGGCGAGGAATGCATGCAGCGCCTCGGCTTCAAGCCTGAGCAGTATGACTCCCCCGGCTTCAACCTGCTCAAGGCCCTGGGCTTCACGAACGAGCAGATCAGCCGCGCCAATGACCACATCTGCGGCATGATGACCGTGGAGGGCGCACCGCACCTGCGCGCTGAGCACCTGCCGGTGTTCGACTGCGCCAACCGCTGCGGCCGGCATGGCCAGCGCTTCATCCACCACACTGGACACATCCGTATGATGGGTGCCGTGCAGCCCTTCATCAGCGGGGCCATCAGCAAGACGATCAACATGCCAAACGAGGTCACGGTTGACGACATCCTGGATGCCTACCGGCTGTCCTGGAAGCTCGGCCTGAAGAGCAATGCGCTGTACCGCGACGGCTGCAAGCTCAGCCAGCCGCTGAACAGCCGTGGTGAGGAGCAGGAGGAGGACGAGGTACTGGAGGAGGTTGCCAGTGCCGAAGAGGCCCTGCAGCCGGAGCAGCACGAAAGCCTCGTCAATCCGCAGAACTACGATCCCGCCAGTGGCAAACCCGTGGAGCCTGTGCAGATGCCCGTCAGCCCGCGGCAGGCCAGCACCCTGCAGATCCACGCCCCGATGCGCCGCCCCCTGCCGCGCAAGCGCAAGGGCTTCACCTTCGAAGGCCGCATCGCCGGTCACAAGCTCTACCTGCGCACCGGCGAATATGCCGACGGCACCCTCGGTGAAGTCTTCATTGACATGCACAAGGAGGGCGCCGCCTTCCGCAGCCTGATGAACTGCTTCGCCATCGCCGTCAGCAAGGGCCTGCAGTACGGCGTGCCGCTGGAGGAGTTCGTTGACACCTTCGTGTTCACGCGCTTCGAACCGAGCGGGACCTGCGACCACCCGAACATCAAGATGGCCCAGAGCGTGATTGACTACGTCTTCCGCGTGCTGGGCATGGAATACCTCGGCCGCACGGACTTCGTGCAGGTCAAGCCGGCGGCGGATGAGCTGATCCTCAACCAGAATGAACGCTCGATCCGCCTCGAGGCCCAGCCCCTGGTGTCCACCAGTGATGCTGCCCGGGCTGACAGGGCAGATGACGGGTCCGCTGCGCTGCCCACCGGCAACGGAACGGCGAACGGTACAGCTGTGCGCCCGCCCCAGCCTGTCGGCAAGGGCAACGGCAACGGCAATGGCAGCAGCCATGCCCCGCAGCACGCCCCTGTCAATGCCATGGATGAGCAGCTGCACACGATGATGGGTGACGCACCCTTCTGTGAGTCCTGCGGGCACGTCACCGTGCGCAACGGCTCCTGCTACAAGTGCCTCAACTGCGGCACCAGCCAGGGCTGCAGCTGAGACCAGGTTGCCGGTTGCGGGTTGCAGGTGTCCGGCTCGGTTCAAATGGAGTTCTGCATATGAGTGATCGCCGCGGTGATTCATCTTCAGTACTGTTCATCCTCTATGTAAAGGATCAGCAGCGCAGTTGCGACTTCTACCGGGAGGTGCTGCAGCTTGAGCCGATCCTCGATGTACCGGGCATGACGGAGTTCCGGCTCAACGGCGGCGCCATGCTGGGACTGATGCCGGAGGCCGGCATCGCCAGGATCATCGGCAATGAGCCGGACCCTGCCAGCGGCAATGGCATCCCCCGGGCAGAACTCTATCTGCCTGCCGATGATGTGGAATCAACGATTGAACGCCTGCTTGCTGCAGGTGGCAAACTGCTTGATGCTCCCGCGAATCGTAACTGGGGCGACTTTGTCGCCTACGGCATGGATCCCGACGGGCATGTGATGGCCTTCGCCCGCAAGGCCGCTGAGGAAGCTTAACCCATCCACCCCGGCCGGGGATCCCGCCACAGGCGGGACCCGCCCCTACTCTACTTGGCTGACTCGGCAGTCAGCCCTGCACTTCTTCCACTTCTTCCACTTCTTCTGCAGCTCCACCGCAGCTCCCCCTGGTCCCTGATCCCGGATCCCTTTTGTCAGCATATCTGCTGACCTCCGGATTCCACTACACAAATGTATTTTTCGCGTTATACTATACGTATGAACAGTAAGCCCGAACGCATCATCCTGCTGGCGGACATGGACTGCTTCTTCGTCGAGGTGGAGCGCCTGCACCGGCCGGAGCTGCGCGGCCAGGCCGTGATCATCGGCGGGCAGCCGCACAAGCGTGGCGTGGTCTCCGCCTGCAGCTACGAGGCCCGGCGCTTCGGGGTGCACAGCGCCATGCCGATGGGCGAAGCCTACCGCCGCCTCGGGCTGGACCCCGCCTCCCCGCTGGCCGAGGGCCAGAGCATCCAGCGCAAGGGGGTCACGGTGAACTTCCTGCACAGTGGCCTGCACGGCAACTACGGCCTGTACAGCCGCCGGGTGCAGGATGTGGTCTCGGCGATGGTGCCCGTGTTCCGCCCGAAGAGCGTGGACGAGTTCGAAATGGACATCAGCGGCTGCGAAACGATATTCACACGCGACTACGGCGGGATCGTGGAGTTTGCCGAGGAGATGCGCCGCCGCGTGCGGGCCGAGGTCGGCCTGCCGATGTCCACCGGCATCGGCCCCGGCAGGCTCATTGCCAAGATGGCCAGCCGCCACGCCAAGCCCGACGGGGTGTTCCGCGTCCTGCCCGAAGAGACCGTGCGCTTCCTGGCTCCGCATGATGTGCAGGACGTGCCCGGCATCGGCCCGGCCACGGCGGGCACGCTGCGCGACATGGGGATCAACCGCGTCGGCCAGCTGCTCCAGCAGGACCAGGCGCTGCTGCGCCAGACCTTCGGCATCGGCATGTGGAGCCTCGTCAATACGCTCCGGCATGGCGAGGACAAGGCCGTCCCCCCGCCCAATACGGGGGGCGGACACAGTGAGCATGGTTCAATGGGCCTGCTGATGCGTGAGGACGGGCATGAGTCCCCGGCGATCGGTTTCGGGCCGGGCCGCTCCAGACCCAAGAGCATCGGGCATTCCGTCACCCTGGAGCGTGACACCCTCGATCCGGCGCTGATCCGCCGCACCCTGTGGCGCCTGACGGAGGATGCCTGCCGCCGCCTGCGCGAGAAGGACCTGGCGGCCGCCCATGTGACGGTCACGATCCGCTACAGCGATTTCGAGACGGTGACGCATGGCACGATGCTGCGTGAAGCGACGGACCTCGACCGCTTGGTCTTCGAGACGGCACTGAGGCTGTTCGATGAGGGGCGTACGCGCCGCCTGCGCATCCGCCTGCTGGGTGTGCGCCTGGAGAAGCTCAGGCCGGGCCTGAGCCAGCTCAGGCTGTTCGAGCCGGTGGCGGTTACGAAGGAACGCCAGCTGACACATACCCTCGATGCCCTGCGCGAGAAGCATGGCCGCGACGTGGTGCTCAGCGGCCCGGGCGTGAACCAGATCGGCAGCGAGCGCATCAGCACGGACAGCCAGGCCGGAGTGTCTGTGAGCATCTCGCCGCAGCGCAGCGCGGTATAGCGGAGGTGCGACACTTGTTGTCGCACAATCTGACAACCCGCCTCGCATGCGCTCGGGTGGCAACGTGACATGCGAACGGTTCTGTTTAACCACAGAGCGCACAGAGAACACGGAGGATACCGAAGACAAGAACCAGCGCTCAATTCCTCAATCGGCCGAACCTCACGGGTGGGGATTGAGCTGCGGGTGAAATCCACCATGGGCGGGGACGGTGCCCCGCCCCTGCTGCCGCAAATGCCTGTCTCAAACAACTGCCGTACTGCTAGAATCTGGGAATGATGAAGCACACCGCACTCGGCCTGCTCCTGTTCACCCTGCTGCTGCTGGGCTGCGGCGGCGGATCCGCTCCCGACCCTGACCCGAATCCCGGAAATGGCAACGGGAACGGGAATGGCAATGGCGGGAACAATCCCCCGGCCGGCCCGGCTGAGATCATCAATCCGCAGCTGCGGGCCGTTAGTGACTGGGCCTACTGGATCCAGAGTCCGGACCTCACCGCGCTCAGCGCCGCCGCTGTCGACCTCGTGGTGATTGACTACGCCGCCGACGGCACGGATGCCACGGCTTTCACGGCCCAGCAGATCGCAGACCTGAAGGCCAGCGGCAGCGGCAAACTCGCGATCTGCTACCTGAGTATCGGCGAGGCGGAGGACTACCGCTATTACTGGGGCCTGAGCGACGGCAATCCCGGCGCGGACTGGAATACAAGTCCACCGGCCTGGCTGGGGCCGACCAACCCCGGCTGGGCCGGCAACTACAAGGTGCGCTACTGGGACAGCGCATGGCAGCAGCTGGTCATTGCCAATCCCGGCGGCCATCCCGTGCTGGGCGACCAGCCGAGCTACCTCGACCGCATCATTGATGTCGGTTTCGACGGGGTCTTCCTCGACATCGTGGACGGCTTCGAATACTGGGGGCCGGCGGATGATGGTGGCAACGGGCAGCAGGCCAGCGCCGCGGCGGACATGGCGGCCTTCGTGGCAGCCCTGGCGGCGCATGCCCGCAGCCGCAGTGCCGGCTTCATCGTCTGCCAGCAGAATGGCGATGCCCTGCTCAGCGATGATCTCAGCATGCCTCTGAGTGCCCAGCAGCGCAACACCCTGCTGTCTGCCGTGGACTGGATCAGCGTGGAGGATGTGTTATACCAGGGCGGGCTGGATGCCAACAATGCCCTGGACCCGGATGAGTACCGGATTGCGCTGATCGATGCCTATCGCAGCGCCGGTGAGTTCGTGAGCATCATTGACTACTTCGATGCCACACAGCCGGGCTACAGCGCTGCCGCCGTCAGTGATTTCCGCCAACGCAGCCTGGCCCGTGGCTGGCTGCCATACGCGGGCCCGCGTAACCTGGACAGGCTGGTACTGGACGCACCTTAAGCAGGCAAG
>JAHEFU010000162.1 GCA_024645305.1 Planctomycetales bacterium | reverse complement strand
GTGGAAGATGACAACCGCTTCTACGTTGACGCCCATGACCTGCGGCGCGGCGGCATGACCTACAGCGTGGATACCCTGATGCGCTTCCACGAACTGCACCCGCAGGCCCAGCTGTACTTCATCCTCGGGGCTGACAGCGCGGAGCAGCTGCACCGCTGGAAGGACGTGCAGATCTTCCTGCAGCTCTGCCGCCTGGTGATCTACGCCCGGCGTGATGCCCACGACTTCAGCACTGGATTGCCCAGTCAGCTTGCGGACTACACCATCAACTGGGAGTACATCAGCATCAACCCAGTTGACATTTCCAGCACTGACATCCGCTCCCGTATCAGGCAGGACCGGCCGCTACGCTACATGGTGCCGGATAACGTGGCAGAGTACATCCACCGTATGGAAATCTACGACCCGCTCAGCCGCCACCAACCAGAGTAACCAGCTCCAGCACGTCACCGTCGCTGACTGTGGTTTCCCTGAATTCCTCCAGCGGAATGATGCGGCCATTGAGTTCGATCACCAGGGTAGCCGCGTTGCGGTCCAGGCGCTCCAGCAGGAGTTGCCCCGTCATTTCGGATTCCAGTTGCTGTATCCGGCCGTTGACAGTCAGGTTAATCATCCGGACTCCGCCGATTGGGGCGGGTTGCCGCGTAGACCGTAAGCAGCCGCCAATTCCTTATGATTGCCGGTGGTGACAAACGGGGCAATACTGCAGAAGCCGGCTGCTCCACTGTCAAGAACCGCCGGGCAGTTTTCCAGCGTCACTCCCCCGATGCCGACTACAGGTATCTGCACCGTGCTGGCAATAGCCTTCAGGCCCTCAACTCCAATCACCGGTGCGCCCGGCTTCGTACTGGAAGCGAAGACTGCACCGCTGCCGACATAGTCCGCACCGGCGGCCTGGGCCAGCAGGGCATCTTCTGGCGTACGCGCACTGCGGCCCACGATCAGGTCGCGGCTTACTTCGCGAATATCGGCAACGCCGTAGTCCTCCGGGCCAACATGGATGCCGTCCGCCCCGCTGAGCAGGGCGATGTCCAGGCGGTCGTTGACAATCATCAGGCAGTTGTGCTCGCGGCTGAGATCCCTGACACTGCGGGCCAGCTCCAGGTAGCTGCGGTTGCTGAGATCCTTGAAGCGGATCTGCAGCACCTTTACACCACCGGCCATGGCAGCCCGCGCCACGCCAAGCGCATCCTGGCGGTCGCACAGGGAACTGTCAAGGATGAAGTACAGCGGATGTCGGGCAAGAGCCTGCAGGATCCTGTTTGCTGTCTCCGGTTTCATCACTTCAGCTGACAGTCCATCAGACAATCGCTGTTCTCCTCTTGCCTGTCAGTACTCGGTCATAGAGAGCCAGGTACTGGTCCATGACGATGTCCACGCGGTAGGATTCCACCGCGCGGGCCCGTGCATTGCGTTTCATCTGCATCAGCAGCGGTTCATCGCCAAGCAGTTCAATCACCCTGGCCGCCATACCGTCGAGGTCATCCTGGTCGCAGATGAATCCGTCCAGTCCATCGCGCACGAGGTCCGGCAGACCACCGGTGCGTGAAGCCACAACCGCGCATTCACAGGCCATCGCCTCGAGGGCTGCTAGACCGAAACTTTCACTCTGGCTTGGCATGAGCATGATGCAGCTGGACGCCATGAGGAAATTCACGTCCTCGCGGTTGCCGAGGAAACTGACCTTGTCATTGACCCCAAGGTCCTTGGCAGCCTGCATGGCAGTTGGCAGGTCAGGTCCGTCACCCACCATCAGCAGTCGCGCCGGCATTCGTTCCAGCACTTTGGCAAACACCCGGACAGCATCCGGGGCCTTCTTCACCGGCCGGAAATTCGAAACGTGGATCAGGTTCGGCAGACCGGCCTCGCAGTAGTGCCGCCCGGCCCATTCCCGGCCGATATCGGGGCTGAACTGCTCAATGTCAACACTGTTGCTGATCACGTCAATGTCAATTGTCGGGCTGAATTCCCGGATGGTTTCCTGTTTCAGCCATTCCGAGACAGCGGTTACCGCATCGTTGTTGTTGATCGCGAACCGCGTGATCGGGTGCAGACTGGGATCATTGCCCACCAGGGTGATGTCCGTGCCATGCAGGGTGGTGACCACCTTGAAGCGTCCCCCCAGCATTTCCTGCGCCAGGTGTGCGCTGACTGCATGGGGGATCGCATAGTGCACATGCAGCAGGTCCAGCTCATAGGTGTCCACCACCTGGGCCATCTTGCTGGCCAGCGCCAGGGTGTAGGGTTCATGGGGAAACAGCGCATAACTCAGCACGTTCACGCCATGGAAGGAAACATCGGCATTCAGGCTCTTCTGCAGCCTGACCGGCAGGCGGTTGGTGATGAAATGGACTTCATGGCCGGATTCCGCCAGGGCAATCCCCAGTTCGGTAGCCACCACACCACTGCCGCCGAAGGTGGGATAGCAGGTGATGCCGATTTTCAGTTTTCGATCCATAAATACAGCATATCCCGCAACGGCAGAAAGCGTTTCAATTTGCAATGATCAGATTTCATATGTCAGGTGTGGATTCAGATTCGAAGTAATTGGCGGCACTGATGACGATCTTGCTGATGATTTCCCAGCTGCCATTGCCCAGGTGCCTGCCCACTATCAGGTTGCGCCGTTTGTCTATCAGAATCCTGCCGCTGTCCACGAAGCGCAGGCGGGTCAGGTATTCCAGATGTCCAAACCCGATCTCTCCCGCATACCAGTCGCGGATTACATTGAGCTGCATGTCCTGCAGCTCGAACTGCGCCATGTCACGCAGCATCTTGCTTTCCAGCTGGGATTTGTCCTCTCCCCAGCCTGTGTCCAGCTGCACTGAGAAATACTCCGCGGAGAATCCCCGCAGGTAATTCTCCAGGTCACGACGGACGTAACTCTGCTGGGTGGCCTGCATATGCTCTATGAATGCAGCGGCATGCGGGTGGCTGTCGGGCATGCGACAATTATAGGCCTGCACCGGCAGCGGTGCTAGAATGCCCCGTTGGAAATCCTCGACTTCATCATACTCGGACTGGTCCAGGGCCTTACGGAATTCCTGCCGGTCAGCTCCAGCGGCCACCTCATCCTGGCCCAGCACATGCTGGGCATAAATCCGCAGGGTGTGACAACCGAGATCATGCTGCACCTGGCCACGCTGATCAGCGTACTCGTGGTCTACGGGCGGGATCTGCTGGCCCTGCTGCGCGGCCACCGCTGGCAGTACATCGGCGCCCTGGCCCTGGCAACTGCGGTGACAGTCAGTCTGGCCCTGCCATTCAAGGACCGCATCGAGACCCTGGTGGACGGGCCTCAGGCAGTGCAATCCGTCGGTTGGTTCCTGCTGTTGACGGCGCTGCTGCTGTTCATTGCAGAGTTGATGGAGCGCAGGCATCGTGCAACGGACGCAGGCGATCCCCTGAGCATGCCGGGCTGGGGCAGGGCGCTGGCGGCCGGAGTGGCCCAGGCCCTGGCAGTGCTGCCCGGCATCAGCCGCAGCGGCAGCACAATCAGTGCAATGCTGATGTTCGGCCTCGACTACAACAGGGCCGCGCGCTTTTCATTCTTGCTCAGCGTGCCAGTGATCCTCGGGGCGGTCCTGCTGAGCCTGCCTGACATGGCCGCCGATACCTCCAGTGGCAATGTACCCATCGTTGCCCTTGCCTGCGGCTTTGCCGTGGCGGCCATCAGCGGCGTGCTGGCCATCCGCTTCCTGCTGGCAATGCTCCGCAGACGTCGCCTGTACTACTTTTCCATATACTGTGCGCTGCTGGGCTGTGCCGCCCTGCTCTGGGGCTGAGGCGCTCAGGCTAGAATATGAACGTGGCAAACCGACCCGTCAAACCAGTTGGCAGCATGCACATCCACATTGCGGTGGAGGACATGAAAACCAGCATAGATTTCTACACCACGGTGCTGGGATTCCACTACGACCATGGCCAGGCGGAGATTGCCTGGCTGACGCGCTGCAACCTGCTGCTGACAATCGGCCTGGGAAAACCACCGCAGGAGCCGCAGCACTACTTCGGCTGGGTTGTGGACAGCATGCAGGAGCTGGAGGAGCTGTACGAGCATTTCTACCAGCTGCGCCAGCGGCTCAGTGCCCCGCCCAGTAGCGAAGACGGGCGTTTCCACTTCTTCATCTATGATCCGGACGGGTATCCCGTGGTGATCAGCCACGAGCGCATGGAGCAGCCCTGGGGACGGGGTGTCTGCAGCTGCGGTATGGTGCCTGAAGATGGCGTGGGGCAGAATCAGAAGAACTCGCTCTCAAATCCGTAGATGTGCACATCCGCAAAACCGGAGCCGCTGCCGACGATCTGAGGCAGCATGTCCTCCACTTCAGCATAATTAACCCTGATACCGGGCAGTTGCAGGCTCATGCCGACTGTCGGCCTGCCATCAAAGCTGCCGCGCCGCAGGGCGATGCCGTTGCCAATGTTGAGTTCCAGTCCCAGCAGGCTGAGCCGGCGGCTTCTGTTGCCTGCGTGGATGCTGCCCAGTCCGTGCAGGCTGGCTGGGTTGTCATCCTTGCCACCGAAAATGTATTCCTCATTCACCTCATCACTGGCCAGGCACAGCCAGCCCACGGGATGCAGGGCCCAGCCCTCGCGCCGCTGTTTCAGCCGGCTGGTCAGCTCGTCAAAGGCATTGCGATCCTCCTTTGCTGAGAGCAGTGTCCAGTCGTAGTCCATCTTCAGTTCGCTGCGTCCGTAGTCCAGCCCCGGCCAGACCCGGGCCATGATGCCGGTCTGCAGGCCCTCCCCGAGACGCAGCCATGCCAGACCGTTGTCATCCTCCCTTGCGGGAGTGAAGCGGCTGAATTCGCGGCGCAGGGCGATGCCTCCCCTCAGTGGCAGGCAGGCAGAGCTGGCAAAGGCATCTATGCTTTGCGTACCCCAGTACTGCTCACGGGGATAGCCCAGGCTGCCGTTATCAGGATGGCCGCGGAAGTCATAACCCATCTCCCCGCTGAAGGTGAAGCCGTGGGCATAGGTCCCGATGGGCAGGCCGATCACCAGGGCCTGGCTGTCGCCGTCCAGCTGGTCCCATTCGCTGCTACCGCCCTCAGTGCTGCCGGGGAAATGCCGGGCACTGTGGTTGTGCATCAGCTTCAGGCCGCGGTATCCCGCGAGGCATGCCGGATTGGTGAATACGGAAGATGGGTCACTGACGGCTGCCGCAGCCCCACCCATGCCCAGGGGCCGCGCGCTGAGCATCACGAAAATGTCCTGGTAGGCATTGAAGGCCTGGGCGGCATTACCAAGCAGGATCAATCCCAGCAGGCTGCTCAGCAGCGCAGCAGCGCAGATGCGGGCAGCATTGCCCGGATTCCAGCGCCGACTGTCAGTGCCAGTTCGTGGCATAATCAGGCAATACGATACACCAGGTGGCCAATTGCAAGGCATCAGCATCAACAGGGAATTCGGTTCAGCGGCTTGCCTCGCTATTCTGTCGCGCGGGCAGATGAGCAAGCTGGAACAGTACCGTGAGCTGCTTCCGCAGGTCCTTCCCGGAGTACAGATTGCCTGTCCTGAGGATCTTGACGACATGCGGCGGGTCGTCAGCGGGAGTCAGGCGAGTCATGAACTGGTAGTCGTGATCGGTGGGGATGGCACACTGAACAGGGTGTTCCAGCATATTGACACCAGCCGGCAGGTCCTCGCCATTCTGCCCTCCGGCACGGGAAATGACTTTGCGGGCTTCCTCGGATTTCCCACTGGGATGCACGAACGGGTCAGTCACCTGTCCGGTCTATCAGCCACAGTCAGTGACTACGGGATGCTAGGCGACCTGCGTTTCATCAACAGCGCCGGATTTGGGATAGACACCGAGACCCTGCAGGAACGGGAACGCCACGGCAGCCTGCTGCGCAGCAATTACAACCTGTTGTTCCTGCTGGCGCTGTCTCGGATGCGCTGCAGGACTGTGACGGTCAGCACGGAGGGTTACACCAAAACAGGCCGCTTCTACTGGATCCTCGGAATGAACAGCGATCGAATTGGAGGGGGGACCCTGATTGCTCCTGAAGCGAATATCACTGACGGCAAGCTGGACTTGCTGATGATCAGGGAGACCGGTAAGCTCGACATGCTGAAGCTGATGCCTGTGGCCATCCGTGGCGGGCACATCGGTCACAGGATGGTTGTGTATCGCCAGGCTGAGAGGATCAGCGTGGAATCCGAGGAGAGCATTCCCATGGTAGCCCTGGATGGAGAGTGCTACAGCTGGGGCCAGCGCAGCCTGGAGATGCACTGTGTAACAGGAGAACTGCGCTTGCTGCGCTGAGCACAACTTCAGGTATTCCAGGCCTCGTGCAGTTCCAAAGCCAGGACAGTGCTGCAACTTGGATATAATGACTGCCATGCAAGCCCATGAAATTCGCCAGGAACTGGCAAAAGCAGCCGATCTCATCGCAGAAATGCGGAGGTATCTTTGACGTCGATACACGTCGCAGCCGGCTGGCGGAACTGAACGCAAGACGTGAGGAACCGGGGTTCTGGGATGATCACAGGGTGTCCACGGAGGTGAGCCAGGAAATCAGCGCCCTCAGCGGTGTGCTGGATGCCTATGATGATTCCAGTCGCAGCCTGGAAGACCTGCAGGGACTCTGGGAGGTTTACCAGGAGGAGGGGATCGCTGAGGACAGCGAGGATTACGCGGAACTGGTAGAGGAATTGCGTAG
>JAHEFU010000161.1 GCA_024645305.1 Planctomycetales bacterium | reverse complement strand
CCAGCCACCGCTGATCTTCTCTATCAGTTCCTCGAGGCCGACATGATCAGCACCCGCCTCTGTTGCCTCCTCAGCCTTGTCCGCCTTGCAGAGGACCACGACCGTCGGAGTTTTTCCAGTGCCACTGGGGAGGATGGTTGTACCGCGGATGTTCTGGTCAGCCTTGCGGGTGTTGATCCCGAGGCGAATGTCGATATCGACACTTTCCCAGTCCTTGGCATGCTTCTTGATAAGCGCCAACCCCTCAACGGCCGGCTTCGGGACGTTACGGTCCCCGAAGTCCTGCTGCTTTTCAAGGTACTTGCGACCACTCATGATTGTCTTCCTTGTAAAAAGCTGAATTTACTGCAATTGGTTTGGGCAGTAAATTTATTTCTTTGCGACGCCAACTTCCGGCTTGGCTGCGGCATCGTTTTTCATCTTTGTGAATTCGTTCTTGCTGATAACAGCAAACTTGTCATCACGCCCGTCCGGATGCTCCAGCACGATGTATCCCATGCTGCGGGCAGTGCCGGCGATGATGTGGGCACCGGCCTCAGTGTCCAGCGCATTGAGATCCTTGTCTTTCTTCTCGGCAATCTCCCGGCACTGCTCCCAGGTCACCGTGGCGACCTTCAGCTTGTTCGGGATGCTGCTGCCCTGCGTCATGCCGGCGGCACGCATAAGCAGAATGGATGCAGGCGGGCTCTTGACCACGAAGTCAAATGTGCGGTCCTCGTAGATCGTGATCACGGTCGGGAGGATCTCGCCCATCTGGTCCTTGGTCTGGTCATTGAAGGCGCGGCAGAAATCCATGATCTGCACGCCATGCTGGCCGAGGGCCGGCCCGAGCGGGGGAGAGGGTTTGGCCTGGCCACCCTCAACCTGTACCTTTACATATGCCTTGATCTGCTTTGCCATATTTCAGTTCCTGTGCAGCGCCTAAAGCGCGCTGTTCTGAGCAGTGTCATCCGGCTCGAATTCCTCGACCTGCTCGAAATCGAGTTCGACCTGTGTGTCACGCCCGAAGACCGATACCATGATCTTCACCTTGCGGCGCTCCAGCTCAATCTCGCGGACCTTGCCGATTGCCTCAGCGAACGGTCCACTGATTACCTTGACTGTATCTCCGACCTTGTACTCCAGCTCCACTTCAGGCTCTTCCTGCTCCATGCGGGCGAAGATCTGCCTGATCTCTACCTCTGTCAGCGGCTGCGGCGCATCCGCGGAACCGATGAATCCGATCACTCCCTGGACCTGCTTCAACTCGTGTCTCAGCTGGTTCGTCAGGTTCATCTTGATGAGGACGTACCCGGGATACATCTTCCGTTCCACATTCTTCTTCTTGCCCTTGAAGCTCTCCACCCTCAGCTCGAAGGGCACGAGGATTTCCTCGACATCACTGTCGAACTTGCCCTGCTCAAGCATGTGCCTGAGCGTGTGGGCGACTTTTTCCTCATGTCCACTTAGAGCGTGGAGAACGTACCAACGCATTTAGAGCTACCCCTGGGATTTATCCGAAAATCGCCTTGAAAATGATTGTGATCAATGTGTTGAATCCGACGATGATTCCCATCAGCAGTCCGGTGATCAGGAATACGGAAATCGTGGACCGTGACAGGTCCTTGCGATCCGGAAACGTGATCTTGTTCCACTCCACACGCAGATCGTGGAAATATCCGCCTATCCCCCTGTTCTGGGGAGCATCTTCCTGACCTCGGGCTGGTTTCTTGTTTGCCATTGTGCTCATTCCTGATTCCCATTTAGTAATGGCAGGCCCAGAGGGATTCGAACCCCCATTCCTGGTTTTGGAGACCAGTGTTCTGCCATTGAACTATGGGCCTTCGCCAGAACTACTTGGTCTCCTTGTGAACAGTCACCTTTCTGTCAAACCGGCAGTACTTGTTCAGTTCAAGCTTGTTCGGTGTGTTCAGGCGGTTGCGACTCGTGTGGTAGCGGTGCCTGTGGCACTCGCTGCATTCCAGAATCACGGGGATTCGCTTGTCACCTTTCTTCTTAGCCATGATTGATCACCAGTAAGTTGACTGTACTCTCGGATTGCTTGATTATTCGATTACCTTCGTGACGAGACCGGCCCCGATGGTCCGGCCGCCTTCACGGATGGCGAAGCGCATACCGTCCTCAAGGGCGATCGGCTCGATCAGCGTGGCGGTGAAGTCCACCTCGTCGCCGGGCATGACCATCTCCACGCCTTCAGCGAGTTCGATGGAACCCGTCACGTCAGTCGTACGCATGTAGAACTGCGGACGATAACCCTTGAAGAAGGGCTTGTGGCGTCCACCTTCCTCTTTCTTCAGGACATAGCAGCGCGCTGTAAATACGGTGTGCGGGGTAATGCTGCCGGGCTTGCACAGCACCTGGCCGCGCTCCACACCGGTACGCTCGACACCACGCAGCAGCAGACCGACGTTGTCACCGGCCATACCGCTGTCCAGCAGCTTGCGGAACATTTCCACACCGGTGCAGGTTGTCTTGCGGGTGGGCTTGATGCCAACGATCTCGATTTCCTCACCGACCTTGACCTGACCACGCTCGATACGACCTGTGGCAACGGTGCCACGGCCGGTGATCGTGAACACATCCTCGACCGGCATCAGGAACGGCTTGTCAATATCGCGTTCCGGCTGGGGCACGTAAGTGTCCAGGGCGTTGACAAGATCAATGATGCACTTGGCCTGATCGCTGGTGGGATCATCAGCCTCGAGTGCAGCCAGGGCGCTGCCGCGGATGAAGGGGATCTCTTCAGCAGGATAGTCATACGTAGCGAGGACTTCCTTGATCTCTTCCTCCACAAGCTCAACCAGCTCCTCATCATCAACAAGGTCAACCTTGTTGAGGAAGATCACCAGGTAGGGCACGCCTACCTGACGGGCAAGCAGGATGTGCTCACGGGTCTGGGGCATCACGCCATCGGAGGCTGACACCACCAGGATTGCACCATCCATCTGGGCTGCGCCGGTAATCATGTTCTTGATGTAATCGGCGTGCCCCGGGCAGTCCACGTGAGCATAGTGGCGGTTGGGCGACTCGTACTCAACGTGTGCTGTGGAGATGGTAATTCCGCGCTCCTTTTCCTCGGGAGCTTTATCAATTTCATCGAAGCTCGTGAACTTGGCGGATTCCGAATTCTGCATCGACAGAACCTTCGTGATCGCCGCGGTCAAGGTGGTTTTGCCGTGGTCCACGTGTCCGATGGTACCGACGTTCACGTGCGGTTTTGATCGATCAAATTTCGCCTTACCCATTACGGACTCCTAAGTGATCTGACCTGAGTTCAGGCCTTATTACATCAACCTTCCCGGCAATACCGGCAGGGCAGACCTTCGGGCAAAAAAATTTACCCAAAGGGTTTTGAAAGCCCACAACCAGAGTTGAACTGGTGACCTCGTCCTTACCAAGGACGCGCTCTAACCAACTGAGCTATGTGGGCTTGAGAACGAAAAGTTTATCACCTGTAATGGTGATGTGCAATAAATATCGCTGAGATTCCACTAATTTCGCGGACAGCCGATCGAACCCCGCCAACTGCGGGCGTCCATGGCGGATGGAGCGGGAGACGGGAATCGAACCCGCATGACCAGCTTGGAAGGCTGGGGCTCTACCATTGAGCTACTCCCGCTTGCCTGGGAAAACGAAGTATATCACATCAGACTGGGTGGCCTCTTCGGATTCACATTCCGCCGGAAGTCCATAATAAATAGGTATCAGGAGATGTCATTCGGGAAGGAAGCTGGTGGTGGGGACTGGATTCGAACCAGTGTACGGCGAAGCCGAACAGATTTACAGTCTGCCTCCTTTAACCACTCGGACACCCCACCAGCTGTTGTTAACGTACTTGTAAAAAAGCCGACTACCAGGATCGAACTGGTGACCTGCTGATTACAAATCAGCTGCTCTGCCAGCTGAGCTAAGTCGGCTTATCTTCAGCCCGGATAAAATACCCGCTGGAAGGCCTTCTGTCAATCATTTTCGACTGCCAATTGCCATTTGGGAAAGGCCGGGCAGTCAGTGTTTGCAATCCTGAAGGCTAATCAGCTATCATGTGCTTAACTGAAGCTGACGGCGGAGGATGGACATGCGCTACCTGATTACACTGTTGATAGCCTTTATGCTGGGCATCTGCTCCTGTGACATGTTCACGGAAAGTGCGGAAACCACCAAGGAAGGCGGCGAAGGCGCCGTGGGGATTGCCGACAAAATGAGCGCCGGCACCCTGAAGGATGCTGACCTTGACACCGGAGAATCCAGCAGCAGCGAGGAAGCCGACGACGCCGGAGACGAATAAGCCGGTTCGGAGTGCTTTACTTTGCCTGGCCGCCATACTGGCCTGTGGATCCCTCGCAGCCTGCCCCCAGCAGAATACGGCGGGTAACAGTTCGGGCCCAACTGCCGGACAGGCCTCCTCAGGGGCATCCACGAACCCCGGAACGGCAGGCAACAGCACCGCCAGTCCCGAGCAGGCTTCCAGGCTGGACAGCGCAATCGCCAGGGAACTTCCCCTGGACTCCTCCATTACCCTGCAACAGGTAAGCCAGCAGCAGGGTGGGGGGATACAGATCGAGGCCCGTTCCTCTCGAGATGTGCTGGAGACCTGTACCTGGCTGCTGACACGCCTTGCACAGCTTGGCTACGAAACTGATGACAACGCCTCGCGGATGCTGGAGGGGGCGGACTACACGAAGCCCAGGGGCAAGGTTCGGTCACTTCATCTGCAGGTAACCCTTGATAACGCTGGAAACTGCATTTTAACCATGCGCACAGGTGGAAAACATTAGTTTCAATCGAAATCTTGCAATGGAAACAGTGAATTTCTGGCTAGACAGTTGAAAGACGGCCCAATTGAGGCTATTATTTGATTAGTTTTAAACGCAAAACTACCCGGTTGCATTTTGCAACCGCTCTTTATTTGTTTGAGGTAAATAATATGGATGGACTGCGAGCACAGGACAGACCTGCCCGACTGGAACACATTACTGGAGTAATCCTCCTTCTGGACGATGTAATCTATGATCGCCAGGACTGGCTAATTCCGGCACTTTGTTTTGCTGCGTCCAAGCTGGGCATGGATCCAGATAGGGTGGCCGTAGTTATCAATGAATACACGGCGGTCCATGGGTTCGCTGACTCAGGGATCTACAACCACATCCTCCTGAGCTTCGGCCAGAGTGACTCGGTGATGAACATCCGGGCCTTTAATGCATGGGTCAACCGCTACAAGCCGACCCCCGGAAGTCTGTACATGCATCCTGGAGTACCGGACGCCCTGAGTTTCCTGAAGAATTCATATGAACTGGCGTTGATGGCACAGGGCGCTGTTGAAAGCCAGAAGGCCCTGATCACTGCACTTGATTGCACAAGGAATTTCAACCAGATCTGTTTTAGCGATGAAATTGATGGAATCAAGTCCCGCCTGCCTGACGAACGTGGCCTGCGCTCCCTGATCAATCGCATGTACAGTAAGCCCGGCGACATTCTCTTCGTGGGAAACAACCCGCGCAGGCATTTCGCAACGCCGCGCCGCGTGGGCTGTACCACGGTCCGCTGCCTGACTGGTGAATACGGCAGGCTTGACAGTTCCAGCACGGATTCCACCGCCCAGTACAGCATCTCCAGTGCTGCACGGCTTCCGGCACTGTTTGGACAGAACCAGGCTATCGACACCGGATTCGGGATCGGTGTCAGTGGCAGTCTGCAGCATGGAAGCCTGGACCACAAAGCACACGCCTGATCCGGGACCGGGCAGACAGGATCTAGAATCAAGCCTGTGATCAGGCGATACATCCTGTTGATGGCTCTTGTGTGCAGCAGTGTGGCATTCTGTGGCACAGTGCAGCCAGCCATATGTCAGGAAGTGAAGGCAAGCTCCAGGAGATATTCAACCGAAGAGTTGGTTGAAATTGTCGATGGAAGGGCTTCACATATCCTCAGGCTGCCTGAACCGATGGAATGCAGCTTCAGTTATCCCAATCGACCAACACTCCAGGCAGATATCTCAGGGCATCCATATGCGCTGTTGCTGGACAGCGGCACGAGGCTCTCAATCCTGAACATTCTTCAGGGCGATAATCTACCCACCGGTTTATTTGTTTTTCAGGAATCCGCAGTATTAGCTGACCTGGACGGCGGACGGGCACTGCAATACCCTGGCCACACGCTGGCTTATGCAGAAGCTGGCCTTTTGCGCTTTGGCGAGATCAGGGTCCGCAGGCTTCCGATGCGGGTTTACAGCTATGACCATGAACTGCCCGGCAGTGATTACCAGGGGTCACTATCCCTGCTGAGCATGCAGGACTGGATCATCGAAGTTGACAACGATGACCTGGTAGTGAGGCTCCATCTGGATGAAGGATTCAAGCCGGCAGCGAACTCTGCCGCCATTCCTCTGTTGCGACTGCACGATCTGCTGCTGCTGCAGGCCGGGGCAGGGGACTCCAGCCTCCTGCTCGTGGTGGACACCGGGTTTTCCGGCGAATTGCTGCTCACGGGAGAGGCTGCCCGGCGGCTGGGAAATCAGCTGACT
Source organism: Planctomycetales bacterium (assembly GCA_024645305.1). Classification (GTDB taxonomy): domain Bacteria; phylum 4484-113; class 4484-113; order 4484-113; family JAFGCY01; genus JAHEFU01. The sequence continues at coordinate 151 of JAHEFU010000161.1, read as the reverse complement.
CCAACCGGAGAACTGAGTGCCACTTATCAAGGCTACCATGATGAATTCCGGGCCCCGCTGCACCTGCTGGACAGCCTCACCATCGCTGGGCAACCATGGCCCGGACTGGCGGAACGCAGGATCAGCCTGCAGCTGGTGGAAGCTGCGGTCC
>JAHEFU010000160.1 GCA_024645305.1 Planctomycetales bacterium | reverse complement strand
CGGACTTCAATGTAATGCAAGGTCAAAGTGGATTGCAAGCGACAGCCACGCAGAGTTGCGTGATCGTATTTCCTTGAATCAGCCCTGAGTCCTGAGAGCTCTATACGGGCGGCAGCATGTTCTCCAGCTGCAGCCAGGCAGCCGGACGGGCATTCAGGTGGTCCAGGGCCCTGAGATCGGCATACACGCGCAGGTAGTAGGCACACTTGAGATCCAGCTTGAGTTTCAGTTCCCAGAGGGCCGGATCCGCGCTGAAATGCCGTACGCAGATCTCCATGTGGCGGGCGCCACGCACGTATTCCCCGCGCCGTGCTGCCGTGAGGGCCTGGTTGTATAGTTCACGGGCCAGGGCTTCGCGCTGTTCCAGTTCCACGACCTGTTCCATGAGGAAGCTGCGATCAGCTGGACTCAGTGCGTCCAGCAGTCCCCGCGCCGTGCCCAGATCCTGGCAGGCCAGGGCCAGGCGGAGCTGCAGACCGGCAAGTACCTGGGGATCCACCTCGCTGAGCTGTGTCAGGCGGCTGATGATGGCCTCGGCCTTCTCCAGCTCACCCTCCGTGATCAGTTCGCGCGCATTGCCGATGTAGCTTTCGCTGATGGCGGCAATGTCCGACCAGGGAGCCATGTCCGCCCCACAGCTGGGACAGGACTTGGCGCTCTCACTGAGCGTGGTTCTGCATAATGGACAGGCGTCCAGGACGAGCACTACATACCCCAGTCAGAAAGAATCAGGCTGGAGGTTTTCATCTGCTTCTCAATCTCCGTCTCGTCCTCTGCGCGGATCGCTTTCTCCATGTCCTCGGTCAGAGAACGCAGCTTGGAGAGTTCCATCTCATTCATCTTCTTGTGTCCGTCAACCGCCTGCTTCTGCAGTGTCTTGAGCTTCTCATAGACACCCTGGGCCTCAAAGAGCACCTTGCCCTTCTCGCGCTGGGCGATCAGTGAGCCACTCATCTGGGCCACATCGCGTTCGGCGTCGGAAATGTCCTCACCGGTCAAGCGCTGCTTGGAGGCCTTGATGGTGATGCCCTTGCCCACGCCCGTGGCACGGTCCTTGGCGGTGACCTTCACGATGCCGTTCACGTCGTAGTCGAAGCTGACTTCGACGAGACTTTCACCGGCCATGCCGGTAGAGATACCGTTGAGGATGAACTCGCCGAGGCTGGAGTTCTCGGTGGCCTTCATACTTTCACCCTGCAGCACATGCACAAGGGCTTCAGTCTGGCCGTCCACGGTTGTCTTGTAGAGTTTCTTCTCGGAGCAGGGAATGCTTGTGTTGCGGCTGATGATCGGGCTGAAGCGGTTGTTCTCAGTCTCGATGCCCAGCGTGAATGGCGCCACGTCCACGACGACGAGCTCCTCAAGGTTTCCGCGCTTGATGCCGGCCTGGATAGCCGCGCCGGACGCCACGCATTCCTCAGGGTTCATGTCACTGTAGGCTTCCTTGCCGGTGACGTTCTTCACGAGGCGGCTGACAGCAGGGGTCCGTGTCATACCACCGACGAGGATCACAGCGCCGAGGTCCTCGGGCTTGAGATTGGCATCACTGAGCGCCAGCTCCATCGGCTGCAGGGTCTGGTCGACCAGATCCTGCACGAGGTCCTCATACTTGGCGCGGGTGAGGGTCTCATTGAGGTGCAGCGGCTCATCCCCACCCGTGAAGATGAAGGGCAGGTTGATGTTTGTCTCCAGCAGGCTGGAGAGGTCTATCTTGGCATTCTCGGCAGCTTCCTTGAGACGCTGCATGATGGCGCGCTGCTGGCTGACGTCGGAGATCACGCGCAGGTCAATCTTTTCCTTTTCCTTGAAGCGCTCGATCAGGAATTCCACCACACGGTAATCGAAGTCATCACCACCGAGGTTGTTGTTGCCGGTGGTGGCGAGCACCTTGAAGGCGCCGTCCACGAGGCGGATCACCGATACATCGAATGTTCCGCCACCAAGGTCGTAGACCATGATGGTCTTGGACTCACCGCGCTCAAAGCCATAGGCCAGGGCGGCCGCCGTGGGCTCGTTGAGGATACGCTCAACCTTGAAACCCGCGATCTCACCGGCATCCTTGGTAGCCTGGCGCTGGGAGTCCGTGAAATAGGCCGGGACCGTGATGACAGCCTCCTCAACAATGTCGTTGAGGTAGGTCTCGGCATCCAGCTTGAGCTTCTTGAGGATCACCGCACTGATTTCCTGCGGGGAGAACTCCTTGTCACCGATGGAAATCCGCCGGTCAGTACCCATCAGTCGCTTGATGCTGGTGATCGTGCGTTCAGGGTTGGCGACTGCCTGGTTCTTGGCGGGTTCGCCGACCAAAAGCTCGCCGGTTTCCGTGAAGCCGACGACTGATGGGGTGATGAACTTGCCTCGCTCATTCGGGATGAGCTGGGGCTGGCCGTCAATGATGGCCGCAATCAGCGAGTTCGTCGTACCGAGGTCGATTCCAACTATTTGACCCATCTATGTCTCCTTACCGGATCAAGCCGGCTTCTGTTCTACTCTTCCCGTGTCCGGCTGTCGCCCCCGCAGGGTGATTATCTGACCAGTCTGGTCAGAGACTTGTTTCCTCGTTCTTCACCACCACTACCTGGGCGGTGCGGAACACCTGGTCTCCGTACGTATAACCCTTGAGCAGGATACGCGATATCTCGCCATCCGGCTTTCCGGGATTGGGCTCCGTGCCCATCGCCAGATGCAGGTGCGGATCGAAGCTCTCCCCGATCTGCATCTGCTTGAGGCCATGCCTCGTAAAGCTGTCCTGCATGAGCTGATAGACCGATTTAAGCCCAGTAAGCACCCCCTGCGGGATGCTGTCGGGCTGCCGTTCCATCAATTCAAACACTCGATCCATTGAATCCACTGCGGTCAGCAGATCCTTGAGTACCCGCTTGACCTGGGAATCCTCTTCCTGCCTGGACATTAGCTGCCCCAGCGGCCGGATCTTCATTTCCAGGGAGCGCAACTGCTCGGCTGTCTTGTCCAGTCCAACGGCTTCAATGGCTGGCATACGCAGCTGTTCGATGCCCATTCTCAGCCTCGACAGCTCTCCACGCAGCTTACCCACATCGGCCATCACCGAGGAAACATTCGTCCAGACCTCAGACGACAGGTCGGGCGAGGGCTGGACCGAATCCTCGACAGGAAAGAGATTATAGTATTGCTCATTACTGAAGTCAATTTCAGCAATCAGGCGCGCCAGCTGTGCAGAGGCTTCGGCAGACATCAGACCAGTGACCCGTCGGGAATCTTCAGGTTAATACTCAGGAGACCGAGCAGCGGATTGGTGATCTCACTTTCATCCGCCTTCCAGGGCTCAAGTTGCGAGTAATCCGGATCAGGTACCGACTGCGGCATCGGCAGGCTTTCGAAGCTGATCCGCCCGTCACGGGGAACCTTGGTCAGCCGCGCACGGGTGGCGTCCACATCCACCGGATTGAAGACAAACAGATTGATGGCCTGGCGCTTCTTCTGGTTGGTGTACAGGTTTGAATAGGCTTCCTCGACGAGCATGAAGTCATCGGCATGCCGTTCGGGGTTGAAGATCTTGATCAGGCGGAAGTATTCGCGCTCGATCTGGTTTTCCGTGGCGTTCTTGTCCAGGCTGAGGATCCAGTAGAACTGGTTGGCCTTCTGGAAGAAGGCGATGCTGTCCTCGGCGCGGACCTTCGTCAGGTCGAATTCCGGACGGCCCTTCGTGAGGGCGAAGGTGTTCATGGCCTTTTCGATCGTGCTGATGTCCTGGGAGAAATGCCCATACTTGCGCGGGTTCTGGTTGATCAGCACCTGCCAGGTCTTGCCGAGGATGTGGAAGGCCTTGGTGCTCTCCTCATAGTTGTCAATCTGCAGGTAGGCAATAGCCATGTTCTGCTGGATGGCGGCGTTGTCCTCGTCGAACTTAAGGGCCTTCTTCCATTCCTCCAGCGCCAGCTTGTTCTGGTCCTTGCGCGCCAGCTGATAGGCATTCAGATCCAGCGTGGCTGCGTAGAGAACCGCCAGGTCCGGATTGCTTTCATCAACCTTGCGCAGCACTTCCCAGGTGAGCATGGCCTCCTGGGCATAGCCGGCTTCCATGAATGCCATGCCGATCTCGGTGAACTGGCGGATTTTCTTATCAGCGGCAGTCCCTGCCTCGTCGCAGATCTTCAGCAGTTGCTTCCAGTGGTGCACGGCCATGTCGCGCTTGTTGATTGCTGAATAGGCCCGACCCAGGTACCAGTGGACCTGGACGTCTGAGGGATCCTGCTTGAGCATGGATTCCAGGATGGTGGCGGCTCGCGCATTCATACCATCGTGGATGAGGACGGCAGCCTGCATCAGCGGTGGTGCATGGTCCGGGAAATCCACGTTCTGCCAGACCTTGCCGCCCGCGGCCTCGGGATCATTGAGGAAGCAGTCCACCATGCGCGGGAAGTTCTCCAGCAGCAGGTTCTCACGCTTGGCAAGGTCGAGGAACACCCGCCAGGCCTTGTCAGGTTGCTGGTTAAGCATGTATGCGTAGGCATTGGAGCGCTCCAGCGCCGGGTCCTCATCCTTCCAGGAGATCTCGCGGTAATAAATGATGGCCTTGGCATACTCCTTCTTGAGGTGGTAGGCATAGGCCAGGTAGGATTTCGTCAGCATCTGGTTCGGCAGGATGCGATGGGATACGTCGAGGATGCGAGTCGCGCGGTCAAGGTCTCGTGCAAAGAAGGCCTTCTCACCATAGAGGCGCAGCACGTCAACAATCACCTGCCGCAGGTTCCGGTCATTGCGGTTGACCTCAACTGCGCGGGTGAACAGGGGCAGCCCCTCTCCGAGTTTGTCCGCCTTAAGCAGCTTGTGGCCTTTGAAGAACACGGCCAGACTCAGGAATACCTGCTCCGCTCGGCCGCTGGGATTGAGCCGCAGAATCTCCTCCAGGTGGGATACCGCTTCATCCAGATGCCCCAGCTTGATCTGGACTATGCCGATCTGCAGGCTGAGCCAGCGCTGGAACTTCAGCAGGCGCGTGTCTCTGGCCAGATTCATGTAGTTTTCAAGTGCTTCGGCGAGATTGCCGTAAAGTTCCTGATTGATGGCTGTCCGTAGATCAAGCAGATATTCCGGAATTTCCTCCTGGCCGGTAAGTGCCTGGAGAAGCTCGCCGGCCTGCTCCATCTGTCCCAGCATCTGGTGGGCGGCGGCGATCCAGTAGTCACGACGTACGCCGAACTCTGCCTTGTCCAGACTCTCAAGCAGTGTGATAGCTTCCAAGGCCCGGCCCTCCATGATGTAGATCTTGGAAAGCTTGAAACTAGTGACACTGTTCGGGTTGAGCCGGGCGGCATTTTCATATGCCTTGCTGGCCAGCGGATAATTGAAATGCTCGATGAAGAAGTCGCCGACTTCATGCAGGATGCCGGTATGGCCCAGTTTGCTCACCAGTTCAGTAAGCTTGTCGGGATCCGTCTCGAAACAACGTACTGCCACGTTTAGCAGCATGCTGTCACCGGTATGCCGCGAAACCATGTCCTCAAGCAGTACGAATGCGATGTCCTCGGGAGTGCTGAATTTCTTCAGCTCGAACAGCTTGCGGTACACCCGCATCTCGACACTGCCTGAGTCGGGAACGGTACCCGACTCCATGATGATCTCTGACAGCAGTTCCACGAGGCGGGGATTGATGTTGTCACTGTTCTCAGTCTTTTCGAACAAGGTGTAGTAGGCATGCTGTGCCTGCTCACCACGGCGACCGGTATTGAGGAAGCAGTTGGTCAGGGCTTCGTCGTAGTCCCTGGCCATGGGGCCTTGTTCCGGACGTCCCATGACAACGAGGTAGTTAAGGGTTTCTGCGTTGTAGGCCTTGGCATCCAGACGGGTCTGGGCCAGGATCTCGGCCAGCAGGCGTCGCACGTCCTCGTCGACAAACTGGAAGGCCTGCTTGTAGATGTTGTCAGCGATTTCGTCACGGCGGTCCGCTGCGTGGTATGCCCGGGCGAGGATCGCGCAGACCACGGGATCCGTTGGGCTGTCAACCAGGGCCTCTTCATAGATCTTCTGCGCCTGTTCGTCGACACGCGTCAGCTCCGCATACTGGTGGGCGAGGATTGTGTAGATCCTGCGCTGTGGGCGGTCTGGCCACTGGCTGAGATAGCTTTCATAGACCCGCATCGCGAATTCATCCTCGCGGTCGTTGGCAAGGCAATGTTCGGTCAGGATCAGCACCGCGCGTTTCGTAACGGTGCGCTGCTCGAAGGCCAGGGTCATGATTTCGATCGACTCGTCGTCGAAGCGGTTGTTCTCGGCGAGCTTGTCACTGAGGAAGGTCAGCAGGTTGCGGTCGCTGAACCCCTGGCGGTAGATGGCCAGACACATTGCGCGCTTGTCAAGAAAGTCCAGGCCGCTGTTGAGTGCCTGTTCCGTGAGCATCTGCAGTGTGCCCTGGTCAAGCTTGCCGCGTTCCAGAGCGCGCTCGATGTAGGGAATCGTGCCCGGATGGAACTCTTCAGCTTCAATGTAGTAACTGGCCAGCAGCTGCAGGGCATTGAGATTGTCTGAGGTCTCCACCACGTCGCGGTAGACGGCGGCGGCGAATTCATCCTTCTCGTTGTTGACAATCAGGCTCTCCAGCAGCACCTCGCGCAGTTTGCGGTCAGCTTTGCGGTTCTGGTAGGCATTGCGGTAAATTGCCAGGGCTTCGGGATCGCGGCGGTTGTCACGCAGGT
>JAHEFU010000010.1 GCA_024645305.1 Planctomycetales bacterium | reverse complement strand
TTCACGGAAGGCGAGATTGTCACGATCTGGCTGGAATACGAACTCAGTGCCCAGCCGCCCAGTGTCAAGCTCAGCTGGAACTGTGCTGAAACCGGCCTGGACTACAGGTCTCCGTACATTGCCAATGAGGGTGCGGGCATTTACACGACAAAGCTGACCACAATCCTGCCCGTTGGCAGCGCGGGAGAGGCCAACCTGCGCATTGCGCTGGATTACGGGAAGAACACCTCCGTGGTCATCGGACCCAATGTGGGTGATCCCGAAATCCTGGACATTCCGTTCACAATTGAAGCCGGTCCGGTTTATGAAGAATTCACCTATGACCCACCGACGGAAACCCTGGAAGGTGATTGGCCCAAATGTGTTCCGCATATCGCCGTCGCCTGGAGCGAGGACAACCTGAGCGTGACCGCGACCTGCGACAAGATTCTCTCGAATGTCGTCCTGGTGTTCGAGGACCGGACAGAAGAGAAATTCGAAGATATCCCCGGCTATGTCGGCACTTTCAGCGGGACCGGGAACAACACGGGCAAGCGCCTGATCGGGGCCTTCGTCCACTCGGGTTGCAACACTGACTTCTGGAATGAGATCACTCCCAGTAAGGGTGAGTTCTTTTCCAACAGCATCACCGGGCATTCGATGATGGTCTGGGAAGACCTGATCCAGAGTGCCGACTATGACTACAACGACTTCGTGAGCTCAATGAAGCCGGTCGAATATCGCAAGGAGAACGGTGACCTGATCCAGGTTGACATGGTGATCAAGGCCCTGGCCCGCGGCGCCGGTTATGACCATGACTGGCAGCTCAATGTGGACAGTGCATTCAACAACACGTTCTGCGTTGCGGTGATCGACCAGTACTATGCAGACGGCCGGCGCCACGGCAACCAGCGCATCTGGTATTCCAGTGCGGGAGTCAGCCTGCCGGTGTTCATCAGCAGCAAGCAGGCCCTGCCCCCTCCAGCTGGATACTGGGCCACCAACGCCTTTGACATCCAGCCCGTCGTGGATGGTGACTATGCCGTCGTGAGGATCCTGTTTGACAATCCCGTGCAACAGGGCGAATACACTGATATGCCCTACGAGCCGGAACTGCGTGTGAAGCCTACCGGTGGCAACATCTATACCGTACCGCTGTGGACCAAGCCCGGTGACTATGTTGATCCCAACGGCCGCCCGCTCGCGTTCATCGTGCCCGGTATGTATGCCTGGCCGGTTGAGGGCGTGAAGATCTGGGATGTCTACTCACATTTCAATGAATGGACTGAGTGGACTAATGGCACCGCCCCCGAACCCAATGCAAAGTTCTATGACTATGCACCTGTGGGGAACCACTTCGACGCCAGTTACCTTCTGATCAACACTACAGAAAGCATTTCCTACTAGACTCAGCAGAACTGATCACAGAAGGGGATCCGCTTCGGCGGGTCCCCTTTTTGTGTTTGTGCTCACAGGCTTCTCGCCATGACCGGCGGTAGAATCGGGTAAGCAATTGCGGAGGCTGCAGCATGTCAAGGCTAAATCACAGAGATGCAACAGGCACATGGAGACCGTTGCCATATCTGATCATCACGATCGTACTGGCTGCACTGTTCATATCTCCCGCCGCGCAGCCCCCAGTGGGCATCCGGCATGCCTGCGTCAGCGGACAGGCCGGCGGGCTCCGTCCCGTGCTGGCTGCCCAGGGTCCCCTGGAGGAGTATGAGGCTCCGCCAGGTGTGGACCAGGCTGCGGTGATCGCCTACCACAACCAGGGAAACCAGTTCCTGGCCCTGGAGATGTGGGAGGATGCGGAAGCCCAGTTCCGGGCGGCGATTGCCCTGGATACCGGCAACCCCTTCTCCTACAACGGCCTGGCCCTGGCCCAGTACGGCCGGCACGATTACGATGCGGCGATCCAAAGCTGCCTGACGGCGATCGAACTCAGGCCCGGCTATGCCTACGTGCGCTGCACGCTGGGGCTGGCCCTGTTCTACTCCGGCAGTGCGGCCTCAGCCATCAGCACGCTGGAGGAGGCGATCCAGCTCAGCAGTCCCGGGGAGGCCGCCTTTACCCTGGCTACTGCATTGCTGAAGAAGTTCCGTGCGGAAATGCAGGAGCAGCCGGGATCGGGTATGTTCAGCCTGCAGGCTGACGATGCCTCGGTGACGGCATTCCTTGATAACCGGGAAAGCGCTGAGGACATCCTCGTCGGCTCACCTTACAACGGCAGCAAGAGCCCGGCACCCGGGCGGGCCTCAGCCGAGTACGAGCAGCAGCGAGCGCTGAAGGTGCAGCAGCTGATCGCTGACACTACTGCGCTGATTGATGCCGGCGCGGGCTATGCCCCGGTGCTGGACCAGCTGGATGCCGCGCTGCGCGGTGCTGCGGGGCAGCTCAGTGTGGCGGATGCCGCTGCACTTGAACTGCGCGAGAATATTGACAACACACTTGGGGCCTTCGCGGATGAGCGGCGTGTGGCGACGGACTTCCTGGCCCGGCTGGATACACATGACAAGGATCCCTTCGTCAGTCGCAACCTGGAGTACCAGCGCTCGCTGATGGCCATGCGCCGGGCCAGCCTGCTGCTGGAGGAAACCGACCGGCTGATCATCTACGCCGCGCTCGTGATCCGCGAGGCCCGCCGGACGATGCCACAGCAGGCGGCGGTCCTCGAGCAGGAACTGCTTGCCAACATGGCGGTGCACGACCGCGAGGCCGCGCGCAAGGCGGCCCTGGACCACGCCCTGCATTATCTTGACGACGGCCTGCGGGCCCTGGACACGGCGGACTACTACTACGGCCTGGAGGCCCTGGCCTTCATGGACGGTGCAATGGCCGAGGTGCGCTTCCGGGCCATGAACCTGCGCACATCGGAGCGCGTGGATGATGCCACGGCCCGCCAGGCGCTCGGCACAGTGGAGTACCTGGCGCAGCTCAACCGCGAACTGCATGAGCAGTTTGACAACATGGATACCACACGGCTGCTGACTGATGCGGAACTGCGGGCTGCCACGGGGAATGACGAACCCGGCCGCGGGCTGCGGGCAGCCCTCAGCATCCTGGCAATCCGGCCGGCTCATGCGGCGGGGGATGACAAGGTCTACTCGGCGAATGTGCAGCGCGCCCTGCAGCGGGACCGGCGGCTGTTTGACCGCTCCACCTCGGAGTATCAGGGCATCCCGCATGCCGTGGGAGGCATGGTGCGCTTCACCCAGGACCTGGCGGGCTCCGGCGTGGACATGGCTGACGCCCTCGTCAGCACGGCGGTGATCCCGCTGGCCGGGGCCTGGTACGGTGACAGCGGTTCCGAAATCTGGCGCGAAGTCAAGGGCAAGTATACGGCGGTCGGTGAGAACTACCGCAATGGGACCAGCGGCACACGCGTGCTGCGCACGGCTACGGAATACATGGAAGCCACGGAAGGCATGGCTGAACAGGCCGCCTCGAAGACAGTGCGCGTGCTCAGCGATGCGACCGTCGGCGGCGGAAACCTGGCCCCCTGGGTGGCCGGCAAGCTGGCCAAGACCGGCGTGGGCCTGTTCACGGCGCTCGGTAAGGGTGTCAACAAGGTGCTGGACCCGACTTCCACCCCCGGTGAGGTCAGCCACGGTGTGCTGCATATCGGGCTGACCGTCGCCTCGGCGGGGACCGCGGGTCTGACCGCACCCGTGCAGTCCGTCAGCGGGGCTGTGCGTACCGCGGCGGGGATGGGTGCCAACGGCGGGATGCGCGAACTGACGGCGGCCCTGGGCCAGGGCTACATCACGGACAGCGGCAAGGAGCTGATTGAATGGGGCGGTGACAAACTGACGGGCTTCGAGGACCGGCCCAATCCCTTCCTGCCCGGCGGCCCGGCCGTGGCCGTGGCCACTCCACCTGCGGGTGCAGGGACCGGGCAGCCGGCCACGGGCAGTCCATCCGGCGACGCTTCCGGGAATGGCAACACCTCCGGAAGCAGTGGCGGCGGGCCAGCCCCCGCAGGAAATGGCAACGGAGGAACCACAGGCGGCCCGGCGACGGGCAGCAGTGGCAACGCCGGAGGTCCCGGCAATGACAGGGGCAGCTCGGGCGAGGGCCTGCCGTCCGAGGACACCGTACCGGGCTCAGAACTGCCGAGCTGCAGCATCACAGCCAGTGTGACGGCCGGTCCGGCCCCGCTGCGGGTGAGCTTCAGCCTCAGTGGCAGTGATGCCCAGGGCAATGCCCTGACGAGCTTCGAGTTCAGCGCCAACGGAGGCGCAGCGCTGCTCGTGGGCAGTTCCCATACGGAAAGCTTCAGCAATCCCGGCGAGTACAGGATTACCGCGCGCTCGCTGGATGTGGAGGGGCTGCGCAGTCCCCCGGCGAATGTCAGCATCACGGTCTTCGCCCCGCCCAAAGCCGTACTTGGCAACATCCCCCAGGGCGGCTATGAGCCATACCAGGTGAGTTTTGACTTCAGCGGCAGCACGGCCTCCGGCGAGGGGGTGCAACGCTACGAATTCAATGACGGCAAGGGCGGAGTGCACAACAGCGCCAGCGTAAGCCTGGACTACGCTGCAGCGGGCGGCAAGCAGAGCTACACTGTTTCGCTCGTTGTCTACGATTCCAACGGTACAGCCAGTGAACCGGCCACGGCCAGCTTTGATGTCTATGCTCCGCCTGTGGCGGCGATCCGCCTGAGCAGTGAACTCGGGGAGGCCCCGCTGGCGGTCACGGTTGATGGCAGCGCCAGCCAGTGCTTCAACGGCAGCTTCAGCAATGTGCGCATCACGGACACGGCGGGGCATGCCGCCTCCGGCCAGCTGACGACAACATTCCAGTATGACGAGCCGGGCCAGTACACAATCACGCTCGAAGTGACGGATGCCGGCGGCAAGCAGGCGAAGATCTCCGCCGGGGTGGAGGTCACCAAGCCGATCCTGCAGGGTGTGCTGGTCGGCAGCTTCTCGGAACCGGCGCCGGGCCGGCTGGAGCTCAGGCTGGATGCGGTGAACGGCTCGTTCACGGGCTTCGTGAGCGGCGTTGTCAACTGGCAGTGGGGTGACATGAGCGGCAGCGTACCCTATTCCGGCAACCTCTCCGGGATGTATGACCCGGCCACGGGTGTGCTCAGCGGGTCCCTCACGGGTGTCTGCGACGGCAAGCCCTACACCGGCAGCTTATCCGGCGTGGCCAGTGGCAACAGTGCTTCCGGCAAGTGGGATGCGGCCAATGAGGATGGCTCCTATGCGGGGAGCTGGAGTGCCGGCGGCTGATCAGTTGCCAAGCCTGTCCGCGAGCTGTGCCGCATAGAGGGACTGCGGTTCCACGGGGCCGTTGTTCCAGTGCTCCCAGTGGGCCCCATTAGGCTTCAGGCGCTTCTTGAGGCCGCGGTCGCTGCCCCAGCGCATGTTGCCACTCATCCACTTCGACTCGCAGCCGATGGCGTAGTTCTGGGCCAGCGGCGGCTTCTCGCAGGCAATGCCCCCGCCCGGCGCGCGGCAGTTCCACAGCACGCTGTAAGCCGCGCTCCAGCCGTGCCCGGTGCCGTAGTTGCTGCGGTTCCACAGGGCCAGCACCAGCTCAGTATCGGGCTTCTCATGCAGCACGTTGTCATAGAGGATCCCGGTGCTGTAGCGGTGGTGCGGTTCGCTCGAGGCATGGATCCCGCGGGAGACGCAGTTGGTGAACACCGTCCCGGCACTGCGGTTGGTGGCAACGGCGAAGTCATGGCGGCCCTCCTCGGCGAAGCAGCCCGATACCAGGTGGTTCTGTCCGCCGCAGTTGTAGGCGTAGCGCCGCCCGCCGACGACCTGCGACTTCGGTGCCAGGTTGCTGCAGTTGAACACCGAGCCGTGGGAACTTTCATGGCCGAAACTGACCAGTGCGAAACCGAAGTGCCGCGCCGTCAGGTCGCGCAGCCAGATGTTGCGGCAGTAGTCGAATTCCACCGCGGTCCAGCCGTGGTCCTCATCCGTGTCGCTCGTGTAGTCGCTGACGCAGCGCAGGTTCTCCACGCCGATGCGGTCGATCAGCAGGGATTCGTCGTAGCGGTACACGGAACAGTCCGCCCACTCGCTGTCCAGATCGTGGAAGAGTGGTACGTCGAAGCTGAGCGTGTTGCCAATCACGGCCCGGATGCGGCGCAGATAGCGGATGTCCCGGCTGCCGGGTGTCCACTGCGTGATCCTGCCGGTCAGGGAGGGCGGGATGCGGTCCATGCCAAGCTCGCTGATCCATTTCTGCGTGCTGGGCCGGTGGATCACGATCAGCTGCCCGGGCTTGAAGCCCGCGGCATCCTCCACCCGCAGGCTGCGGGCACCGAGCGCGACGTAGTCCTGGGCCAGGGCCACTCGCGTGCCGCTGAGCTCGGGGTAGTTAGGCAGTTCAGCGGCCGGTCTGACAACGATAAGGCTGCGCTGCCCCTTGCCCGCGCAACGCAGGATGGTGCCAGCACTGTCCTGGCCGCTGCCGCGCAGCACGATGCCGCTGGCTGTGATGCGCAGCTGGCCCTCGATGCGGAATTCGCCGGGACCGAGCAGCAGTGCGCCCCGGAAGCCATCCGGACCCGGCGGGCGCTGGGCCAGGGCATCGAGACTGCGCTGGATGCGCTTCGTGTCATCTCCCCGACCCGGCTGGAGCTGCATCACAGTGGCGATGTTCGGCGGCTGACGCCCGTCAGCAAAATAGCCGGCATAGCTGAAGTCCGGCAGGCGGTTGCCACGTTTGTCCAGCTTGTACTGCAGCCGGCCGTCCGCACCGGGCCAGACAAGCTCGCTGTGTGGTGCCTGGCGGGCGGTGACGCTGCCTGAATTGCAGCAGAGCAGCAGGAAGAGCGAGACGGTCAGGACTCTAATCATGCTATTAGAATCGGATTCGGCGCAGCTCTCGTAAAGCCCGGCCTGGCCAGACGTTAAACTCCACATATGGCTGGAGAGACTACAAACCGGGTCAGCGAGCCCTGGGACCTGTCCCTGATCAGGGAGCTGCCGCTGGATAACTGGCAGGCAGTGGACAAGGCGCTGGACAGCGCGCGCAGGGCCGCTGACAACTATGATTCGCGGCTCAGCGTGGAAGAGCGGCTTGGCATCCTGCGCCAGGCCCGCGACATCATGTCCGGGCGCGCCGAGGAGCTGGCAATCCAGGCCGCCCGCGAGGGTGGCAAGCCGCTCGTTGACAGCCGCGTGGAGGTCACACGCGCCATCAACGGCTTTGACATCGCGATCAATACGCTCGGTTCCCTGACCGGAGAAACAATCCCGATGGAGCTGAACCCGGCCAGTATGGGGCGCACTGCCTGGACGCTGCCCGAGCCGATCGGCGTGGTGGTGGCGATCTCGGCCTTCAACCACCCCGTCAACCTGATCGTGCACCAGGCCGTGCCGGCCGTGGCCGTGGGCTGCCCGGTGATTGTCAAACCGGCGGACGGCACACCGCTGTCGGCATACTCCGTGGTGGAGATCCTGCATGAGGCGGGACTGCCCCCCGAGTGGTGCCGGGTCCAGCTGACGGATATCCCGGACGCGCAGAAGCTGGCAACGGACCCGCGGGTGGACTACCTGAGTTTCATCGGATCCCACAGGGTGGGCTGGATGTTGCGCTCGAAGCTCGCCCCCGGTACGCGCCTTGCGCTGGAGCACGGTGGTACGGCACCCGTGATCCTCAGTGACGATGCAATGCAGATCCCGGGCGAGAGATTGATCGCGCCGCTGGCCAAGGGAGCCTTCTACCACAGCGGGCAGGTCTGCGTCAGTGTGCAGCGGATCTACGCCCCGCAGAAGATCGCCGCGGATTTCGCTGAGCAGCTGGCGGACCATGCGCAGGGACTGACGGTCGGCGACCCGACGCTTGAGCAGACTGACTGCGGCCCGTTGATAAGGCCTGGCGAGGTGGACCGCGTGGAGCAGTGGGTGGGTGAGGCTGTCCGCGCAGGAGATTCAGTGCTCTGCGGCGGCGAACGTATCAGTGATACCTGCTATGCACCGACCGTGCTGCTTGATCCGCCGGATGATGCGCTGGTCACACGCGAGGAGATCTTCGGCCCGGTGGCCTGTGTGTACTCGTATGACTCTGTTGACAACGCGATCGCGCGCGCCAATGATTCGCCCTACGCCTTCCAGGCCTCGGTGTTCACGAAGGACATTGACCGCGCCATGTACTGTGTGAAGCGCCTCAACGCCAGTGCGGTGATGGTGAATGACCACACGGCATTCCGGGTGGACTGGATGCCCTTCGGCGGTCGCAGGATCAGCGGACTGGGCGTAGGCGGGATCAATTACGCGATGCGCGACATGTGCCAGGACAAGCTGGTGGTTGTCAAGAGTGAGGGATGAGGGACGCGGGATGAGTCAGGAGCAGAAGCAGAAGCAGAAGCAGAAGCAGAATGAGAAGCAGAATGAGAGGCAGAAGCAGAAGCAGAGGCAGGAGGCAAAAGCAGAAGCAGTTGGCAGAAGCAGGAGGCAATGAGCAATGAGCCTGCGGTGCAGCGAAGTTACATCAGAAGTGTTCTGGTTCATGGCTCATTCTTCAGCACTCATTGCTTTGTTTCACTCTTCATTGCTGCCTCCGGCGGCTGAAAGCCGCCACTACTGACTGCTTCCGCTTCTCATCCTGCTTCTCATTTTGCTTCTCATCCTGCTTCTCATTCTCATTCTCATTTTGCTTCTCATCCTGCTTCTCATTCTGCTTCTCATTCTCATTCTGTTCCTGATTCTCCGGAAGACTGCCCACTGACCACTGTTTACTCATATTCCGGCCTTTGCTAGATTAATAGGGATACTGGAAGAGGAAATGGGAGGAGTGGTGCTGCCGTTACTGCCCGGGCCGGGAAATGCGCGTGTGGCCCCGCTTTCCATCCTGCCTGGAGGCATCATGCGTCATCTGTTTACCACCATCGCGCTGGCGTGCATCTGCACCGCCGCGCTCTGTTCCGCCGCTTTCGCCAATGAATACACCGTCGATGCCGGCATGCTGCGCTACCCCGATGTCAGCGATACCCACATCACCTTCGCCTTCGACAATGACATCTGGACCGTGCCGATCGGCGGGGGCACCGCCAGCCGGCTGAGTTCCCCCTCGGGATCCGAGATCATGCCGCGCTTCAGCCCTGACGGCAGCCACATCGCCTATAGTGCGAACTATGAGGGCCAGCGCGATGTGTATATCATCGCCCGCGAGGGCGGGATCCCCGAGCGCCTGACCTGGAACCCCGGTTCCAGCAACATGGTGGATTTCACGGCGGACGGCGATGTGCTGTTCTACTCAGGCTTCGAAAGCAAGCACAACGGCGGCGGCCGGATCTACCGTGTGAGCGCCCGGGGCGGGATCCCCGTGGCCCTGCCGATGGAGTTCGCGGTCTACGGCTCGCTGGACGCGGACGGCCGGACCTTCGCCTTCACACCTGACAGCCGTGAGACCCGCACCTGGAAACGCTACCAGGGCGGCCTGGCGCAGGACATCTGGCTGCTGGACATCAAGAGCCTGGAGAGCGAGAAGATCACGGACTTCCCCGGCACGGACGCCCTGCCGATGATCCGCGGCAATGACGTGTACTACATGAGCGACCGCGGACCGGCGCACCGCCTGAACCTCTGGCACTATGACCGTACGACGAAGCAGCACCGCCAGCTGACGAAGTTCACCGACTTCGACATCAAGTGGCCCAGTATGGGTCCCGGGCACATCGTGTTCGAGAATGCCGGTGACATGTGGCTCTACGAGCTGGCCGGCGGCAGGCAGAGCAAGGTCATGGTCAACCTGCCCGGTGACCGCATCAACCTGATGGTGGAGGCGCTGGATGTCAGCGGGCAGTTCGGTGACGTGATGGCCAGCCCCAAGGGCAAGCGCCTCGTCGGTGAGGCCCACGGTGACATCTGGACCGTGCCCGCCGAGGAGGGCATCAACCGTAACCTGACGATGTCCGATGGCAACGCCGAGCGCTATCCGCGCTGGAGTCCGGACGGGCAGTGGATCTGCTGGTTCGGTGACAACACCGGCAACTACGAGCTGTACATGGCGCAGTCCGACGGCAAGGGGGAGACCCGGCAGCTCACGCGCGGCAGCGAGACATACTACACGCGGCCCGAGTGGTCGCCGGACTCGAAGAAGATCTCCTATGCGGACTGCACGGGCACGATCTTCATCTATGACATTGACAATGAGGAGTCGCGCGAAGTCGACCGTGACCCCTGGGCCTACTACCCCTACACGGCTGTCAACTGGAGCGCGGACAGCCGCTGGCTGACCTACGGCCGCCTGAACCGTGAGAACCAGAACAGCCAGGTCGTGCTCTACGACTATGACAATGATGCGCTGCACACCGTCACGGACCCGATGTTCTCAAGCTCCAACCCCGTGTTCGACCTGGGTGGGGAGTACCTGTACTTCTCCACCGGACGCAACTTCCAGCACCGCTTCGGCGACATGGACGAGTCGTACATCTTCACGGACAGCCAGCTCATGTGTGTCGTGCCGCTGCGCGATGACGTGGCTTCACCCTTCGCCCTCTCAAATGATGATGAGGAGATCAAGGCCGAGGAGAATGAGAAGCAGAATGAGGAGAAGGAGGAAGGAGCCGCTGAGGACGAATCCGGCGGGGATGACAAGGCGCAGGACGAGCAGGACGACAAGCAGGACAAGAAGAAGGGAATTGAGATTGACATCGAGGGCTTCGAGGCCCGGGCGATCCTGATCCCGCTGCGGCCCGGCGGTTACGGCAACCTGCAGGCCGCCGAGGGCAAGCTGTTCTACTCCTTCGCCAACTCCGAGGGCCGCGACAACTACATGTACGACCTCAAGGAGCAGAAGGAACAGAAGCTGGGCGACGGGATCGGCGGCTTCCAGCTGCTGCCCGGCGGCAAGCAGATGCTGATCAGCGGCCGCGGCGGGCGCTATGCGATCGTCAAGGCCGGCCCGGGAGCCAGGTTCGACAAGCCGATCACGGTTGCCAACCTGGTGAGTGAGATTGACCCGCGCCACGAGTGGAAGCAGCTGGTGACGGATGCCTGGCGCTTCTACCGCGACCTGTTCTACGCCGCCAACCTGCATGAAGTGGACTGGGACCTCGTCGGCGAGCGCTACATCGGCCTCGTGGAGCATGCCGCCAACCGCCAGGACGTGAGCTACATCATCGGCGAGATGATAGCCGAGCTGAACACCGGGCATACATACTACGGTGGCCCCGGCGAGGACGAACCGCGGCGCAGCGTCGGTCTGCTGGGTGCCGACTACGAACTGGCAACGCAGGACGGGGCGACGGCCTGGCGCATCAGCCACATCTACCACGGCGCGGACTTCGACGTGGATGCCCGCGGGCCGCTCTCCGAGCCCGGCCTCGATGTCAGCGAGGGTGACTTCCTGCTGGCTGTCAACGGTCTCCCGCTGGCAACGGATGTCCCGGTCTGGGCCGGCTTCCAGGGCCTGGCGGGGCAGACCACGATCCTCACGATCTCCTCGGATGCGCAGCTTGGCAATGACGATGACCACGAAGTCATCGTGCGACCCGGCGGCAGCGAGTTCGGCATGCGCCGCCAGGAGTGGATCGAGGCCAACCGCCGCAAGGTGTTCGAGGCAACCGACGGCAAGGTGGGCTACATCTACGTGCCCAACACCAGCGGTGACGGCGTGAACAACCTGATGCGCCAGCTGCAGGGCCAGTACCACATGGATGGCCTGGTGATAGACGAGCGCTGGAACGGCGGCGGCTACATCCCGACCTACTTCATTGACATCCTCGGGCGCAAGACCTTCAGCTACTGGGCACGGCGTGACGGTGAGGACTGGAGCACGCCCAACCTGGCGCACAACGGCCCGAAGGTGATGCTGATCAACGGCAAGAGCGGGTCCGGCGGTGACGCCTTCCCATACTACTTCCGCCAGGCGGGGCTCGGTCCGCTGGTCGGCACACGCACCTGGGGTGGGCTCGTCGGCATTTCCGGTTCACCGCGCCTGATAGACGGCAGCCGGCCGTCCATCCCGATCTTCGGCTTCTATGAACTGGACGGCACATGGGGTATCGAGGGCTATGGAGTTGATCCGGACATCGAGGTGATAGACGACCCGGGCCTGCTGGCCAGGGGCGAGGACCCGCAGCTGGATGCTGCGATCGCCGAAATCAAGCGCCTGATCTTCGAGATGCCTTATAGAAAGCCCGGCACCCCGCCCTGGCCCGACCGCAGCGGTGTGGGAGTGCAGGAGGATGAGAAGTAATTGTGAAACCCTTTATGATGCTGAAACATATTTATATGAACCGGGTGTCACGCTTTCCCGGAGGGGAAGCCTCCCAGTCCATCCAGCCAGATTGTCATGGCGCGAGCCATGGAGGATTCATGCTTTACCGTAACGCTATTGCTGCAGCCCTGATCCTGATTGCCGGCCTGACCGGCCAGGCCTCAGCCGCCGATTTTGACATCGATGCGGCGATGCTGCGCTATCCGGATGTTTCGGACACGCAGATCGTCTTTGCCTACAACAATGACCTGTGGCTCGCCCCCAAGGGCGGCGGCACAGCTGCCCCGTTGAGCAGCCCGCCGGGGACAGAGGCCTTCCCGCACTTCAGCCCGGACGGCAGGTCCATCGCTTTCACCGCCAACTACGAAGGCAACCAGGATGTCTACATCATGCCCGTCGAGGGCGGTATCCCGAAGCGCTTGACATGGAGTCCCGACGGTGACTACTGCAACGGATTCGATGCGTCCGGCAATGTGCTGTTTTCGAACTTCAGTGAAGGGAAGAACTACGGCGCCGGGCGGATCTACCGCGTCAGCCCCGAGGGCGGGGTGCCTGAGGCACTGCCGATGGAGTACGCAATGTTCTGCACCGTCGATGCAGACGGTGAGACCGCGGCATTCACTCCCCATACCCGTGAATTCGACACGTGGAAGCGCTACCAGGGTGGCAAGGCCCAGGACATCTGGCTGCTCAACATGAAGACGCTGGACAGTGAGAAGATCACTGACTACCCCGGCACTGATGCCCAGCCGATGATCCGGGGTAACAAGGTCTATTTCATCTCTGATGCGGGACCTGACAACAGGCTGAACCTGTGGGTCTATGACCGCACGACGAAGAAGCGCACACAACTGACGACTTTCAAGAACTTCGACTGCAAGTTCCCGGGCATGGGACCCTCCGAGATCGTGCTGGAAAACGGGGGTGATCTGTACCTCTACGGCATGGCCAGCGGCGAGCTGCAGCAAGTCAGCATCCGCATCCCCGGTGACCGTCCGACGCTGATGATGCAGAGTGAGGATGTCAGCGGGCTGATCTTCGGTGCCAGCCCCTCTCCCAGCGGCGTGCGCGTGGCCCTGGAGGCCAGGGGCGAGATCTGGACCATACCGGCTGAGGAGGGTATCCGGCGCAACCTGACGATGTCCCCCGGCACAAATGAGCGCTATCCTGCCTGGAGTCCGGACGGTCAGTGGATCGCCTACTTCAGTGATGCCGACGGTGACTACGAGCTGTACCTCACCCAGAGCGATGGTCGCGGTGAGACGCGCCAGCTGACAACGGATGACGAGACCTGGTTCGCCAATCCGGTCTGGTCCCCGGACAGTTCGAAGATCGCATTTGCGGACCGCACCGGCGCGATCTTCATCCACAGCATCGAGCAGGAGACCACCTTCCTGGTCGATGAGGATCCCTGGGCTTTATTCCCCTACACACAGGTGGTCTGGTCAGCGGATTCCAGCTGGCTGGCCTATACACGGATGGACAACGAGACCGGCAACCAGACGATCGTGCTCTACGACGTTGCCAATGCCTGGGCGCACCAGGTCACAGCGCCGATGTTCTCCAGCATGAATCCGACCTTCGACAGGAACGGCGACTACCTGTACTTCCTGACGAACCGCAATTTCGAGCACAGTTTCGGGGACCTGGATGAAACCTATGTCTTCCCGGACACCACGCTTGTGGCCTGCGTCCCGCTGCGCAATGACGTGAAGAACCCCTGGACCGGTGGCAATGACGACGAGGAAATCAAGGTGGAGGAGACTCCCGCTGATGAGACTCCCGCTGCTGAGGCTGCCGATGCTGAGGAAGGCAAAGATGAGGATGCCGCGGCGGAGGAGGAACCTGCTGCAGAGGAAGAGCCCGCCGGGCTGCTGATTGACATTGAGGGCTTCGAGGGCCGGGCGATCCTGCTGCCGCTGCCCGGTGGCAACTACAGCAACCTGGAAGCCTCCGACGGCAAGGTGTTCTACGTTGATTTCGACCAGCCGACCGGACCGACGATCATGATGTTCGCGCTTGGCGATGAGCTGCCCGCCCCGGTGCTGCCGGGCGCCTTCGGATTCAGCCTGCTGCCCGACGGCCAGCGCATGCTGGTCGGCGCGATGGGCCAGATGGCGATCATCAACGCCGCTCCCGGCCAGAAGATTGACAAGCCGATCAACACCTCCAACCTGATCATGGAGTACGAACCGCGTGAGCACTGGCGTTCGCTGGTGCGTGACACGCACCGGATGTACAAGTACCTGTTCTACGACCCGAACATGCACAAGGTTGACTGGGACAGGCTCGGCCAGCGCTACATCGGCATGGTTGACGACGCGGTCAGCCGCCAGGATGTGACCTGGATCATCTCCGAGCTGATCTCAGAGCTCAATGTGGGCCATTCTTACTACGGCGGACCCTCCGACCCGGCCCCGAGCCGCAGTGTCGGATTGCTCGGGGCTGACTATGACTACACCGGAGACGGCATCCGCATCGCCCATATCTTCGGCGGTGCCGACTGGGACCTCGACGCCCGTTCCCCGCTGTGGCTGCCCGGTGAGGATGTCAGCGAAGGTGACTTCATCATCGCCGTGAATGACGTCCCGGTTGATCCCGCAGTGCCGCTGGATGCAGCGCTGCAGGGCCTCGCCGGACAGACCACCGTGCTTACGATCAGTGACGATGCACAGGCCGGTGAGGATGACCGCGAGGTGGTGGTCACGCCGCTGGGTGGAGAGTACGAACTGCGCCGCCGCGACTGGATCGAGGCCAACCGCCGCTACGTCGAGGAAAAGACCGGCGGCAAGGTCGGGTACATCTACGTACCGGACACGGCACAGGACGGCGTCAACAACCTGATGCGCCAGTTCGTCGGGCAGTACACGAAACAGGGACTGATTGTAGACGAACGCTGGAACGGCGGTGGCTACATCCCGACCTACTTCATTGACATCCTGTCACGCAAGACCCGCAGCTACTGGGCGCGCCGCGATGGCAACACCTGGCCGACGCCGGGTCTCGCGCACAACGGCCCGAAGGTGATGCTTGCCAACAGTACCTCCGGCTCCGGTGGCGACTGCTTCCCCTACTACTGGCGCCAGGAGGGCCTCGGCCCGATCATCGGCACCCGGACCTGGGGCGGCCTGATCGGCATCAGCGGGCAGCCGAACCTGGTGGACGGCACACGCCCCACGATCCCGATCTTCGCCTTCTACGAGCTGGACGGCACCTGGGGCATCGAGGGCTACGGCGTTGACCCGGACATCGAGGTGATTGACGATCCGGGCCTGCTGGCGAAGGGCATTGACCCGCAGCTGGACCGCGCCATCCAGGAGATCATGAAAGCGGTCGAGGAGCAGTCCTACAGCATCCCGCCGGTGCCGGCCTATCCGGACCGCAGCGGCAAGGGTGTGAAACCCGCCGAGCGCTAAGCGGTTCTGCATATTTATTCATTGACAACATACCGGGGGAGCCCATGTGGTTCCCCCGGTTTTCCGTATCAGCGGTACCCCTGGGCAGACAGAAGCATGTTACAATTTTCCTGAAACGGCAATTCCTGAATGAGATTCAGTGTCAGTGGTTGCCAAGGGGAGAAGGATATGTTCTTCAGAAGAGAAGAGAAGAGATTCGTTAGCACAGTCATTTTGCTGGCAGTGATTGCACTCCTGGCATCTGCCTGTGGCAGGAAGGCCAGCCAGCTTTCTGGTGACATCCAGGCCGCAGCCAATCCTCAGCCGGTCGTTGAGGAAACATCTCAGTCCAGGGATTCGTCAAATGTGACAATCACCACCACGGTCCTGCTGACCGGGGCTGCCGCCAGGCAGGAAGCAGGTCCGATCGGTTCGCCACAGGATGAAGCCAGCCTCGCTGCCAATGGCATCCTGCCCTGGGGGCCGGTGCAGGCCGTGCATGAGGTGGACATTGACGGTACCGTATACACAGTCAACCAGCTCACCAGCCCGGACCCGTTCACGGCTGAGTATCAGCTTGAGAATGGAAACATGTATTCGACTAACATGCCCTTGGAGAAATTAATCTTCTTCGACAGCACCGTGGAGAGCCCTGAAGCACCAACTGAGCTCTGGCAATGTACAACAGGCGACTACTGGGAAGTAATTTCCAATCGTATAACTGTGGATTTTGACAATACAGCAACAGAAGCAGAGATTGCTGCGTTTATTGCAAGTGAGAGTTTCAATGTGGTGATGTCATGGTTCGAGCCGCTTGAGTTATCCGGTGGCGGGCAGACATCGTCAATTGGCAGTAAGTCAACCAGCCAAGGACTTGGGGAAGGAGGTTTGTCAGAGGGTGGAGGAGGAACAACGGAGAATTTGCTCGGTGGAAGCGGAAACGTGATGGCTTGGTTTGAGCTTGCATATGATTCTGGAAAGTTCATATCAATGGATGCGGCAATAGCTTATCTGGAATCTCAACCAAAGATTGTCAATGCCATTCCAATAATCACGGATTTTGCAGCGCAGGATTATCCAGTTCCAAACGATGAGATTTACAAAGCCAATGATGGCGTGCCTGATGATCCATATGGCCGTGAAAGCAGATGGGCCGATGCCTACGACTTGATTGGCCCTGGAAACAACTTAATCCCCATGTTTCCCTACCCTGATCCGCACCCCAAGATTCATATCGCTGTAATGGATGACGGAGTGAAACGAGGCCTGCATGATACGGGAAAATTGTCGAACATCGGTATGGTCGTGGATGACGATATTATTGGTTTTGAATTCATGGGTGGAGAACCCGTATATCGATGTGTTAAACCTGGTATGGAAAACTACACCTATTACGGTCGATTGATGGGACACGGAACTCAGATAGCCAGTGTGATCAATGGCGCTACTGACAATATCTTTGGCATTCCCAGTCTCGCACCCGGAGCGGTAATCCTGCCTATCAGGCTGAAAATGTGGACAAAATTTCATGGCATTGAAGGAGTACCAAATGACCGTCCACAGTACAGTTCAGGTTCTCCCCGCAAGGCCGTTCGGGGATTGAGGTTCCATTTCAAGCATGAGCAGTGGCAGTTTCAGGTTAGAGTCGTCAACATGAGCCTTTCCTGGCCCAGTTTCGTGAGAAACATTCCGGAACTGGATGATCCGTTTGGTTCAACATTCAAGACCAATGTCTCCCGCGATCTCAATATAAACGACAGGCTCTACATAGGATCTGCTGGAAATGAAGGAGGACAAAAAAGAGCTTACCCTGCTGCTCATAGCAATGTGCTAGGAGTATCGGGTTTGGACTATGATCCAGATTTCAATCAGTTTTGGTATCAAAACCGAAGCGGTGATAGCAGTAACTATATGCCCGATGCTACCTATCCAGTATCCGGAGTATATACAATCACAGCGGGTGAAACTAACCTAAGAAGATATACTGCAATTACCCCACCATTGGGAGGATACTGGGGTTCAATTCCAACAGAACAGTGGTATTACAAGTGGTTTGGTGGTACTTCTTGTGCTGCTCCTCAGGTGTCCGCATTGGCGTATCATCTATATTCCCGCAAGCCATATCTGTCGCCATCTCCTCAAGCTGACTATCTGTCGGTTTCGAACCGCATTGTCAATACGAGAATATCCTATATGGAGCCTGGATTTACGCATCCATTGAAGGGTCCTGCAAATTTCCATGATGCATTGACAGGGTGGTAGGTTCTTATTATTAGGGAGACGACCATGGGTTTTAGATTCGTATATTTGTTGATAGCTGTATTTATAGCCGCAACACTCCAGTCATGTGGAGGACGAGTAACTGGTGGCGGAGCAATGTTGATTTACATTCCGTATGTTGAAGATGTGGTTGTACCTGATGTCATTACCGCTGGCGAACCATTTCAGATGCAGATCAGGATATCGGCTCAGCTGGATCAGTCTGTCCTCAATGAGGAATCTACATACGTGACTACCCAGGGGTCAGGAATCAACTATATCCTTGGTCGCAACAACGGCACTTATAACAATGGGGGATTTGCTGCTTTCGCAATCATCGAGAACTTCAGCGGTAACATTCCAGATGATGGAAATCGCCGTGAAGTTGTGACAATCAGCAGATTAATTGCAGAAACCGGTCCCTACTCGATCTATGTTCCAAGCGCGAGAACTAGGGAACTTGGAGGCAGTGCTTTGGAAGTTAGTATTTCAGAAGGGGGAGGTTTCACCTACCCCTCGGAATCAGACCTGATCGAGTACCGGGAGATTGTTGTCAATGTGCTTCCGGCAGAGTAGTTGCGTGCTGGAATGCAGGTGTGATTAATGTTCTTTCAACGTGTAGGAAATTCCATCATTTTTATGGCTATGATGCTGGCCGGAATCTGCATCAGTTGTCAGCCGCCATTCTATCCACTGGAGAACAGCTATAAGTATGTGCCCTACGTCGAGAGTGTTTCCACACCAAAGGCCGTCCGGGTTGGAGAGGAATTCATGATATCCGCCACACTCAGCACTGTCAGTGATCCTGCGCTAACTACGAGTGATGGGTACGGGATATCGAAAGGCGGCAGGTCCTTTGGATTTTTCAACGGGGTCAGTGACGGGAAGTACCAGGATGGCAAGTTCCTTGAATTCCATATCAGCTCACTGAATCGCGATGCAGATACGAATTCCGGCCAGGTAGAGTTCAGCTTCGTCTATGGAACGCCAGGGACAGCATACTTCTACTTGCCCGGTGCCAGGCATAGACGCGATGGTGGAATCACATTTCAGGATCTGGGTGTTTCCAACTTTTCCTACCCCTCGGAATCAGACCTGATCGAGTACCGCGAGATAGTCGTGGAGGTCCTTCCATGAAGTCAGATACACTTCCCTTGACTCTTTCTTGAGGATAAATCAGGCCCGACAGGGAGTTAACCGTTTTTTAACCCTCTGGCAATTGCTATACTTCCACCCGTGCGGATTGCTTTCTTCACCACTCGTATGATGCTGGGCTACGGCGTGGACCTGACCGTTCACGAAATTGCCCGGCGGATGGCGGTGCTGGAGAATATCGAGGTTGACGTCTGGACCCCGACAAGCGATGGCACCTACGACGACGCGCCATATAACCTGCAGAAGATCACCGTCTTCGGTGGCGAGCGCAACCGCATCCTGCCCATCCTCGAGCGCAATGCCAACATCGCGATGGCGAAGCTGGCGAAGGAACTGGCTGCCAGGGAGATCCGCTACGACCTGGTGATTCCCTGCACGCATCCGTACTACAATGCGGCGCGGCACTTCCGCTGCCCCGGCGTGTTCTTCAACTTCGGCAATGTGCCGACCACGGGCTTCTCCTGGAAGGGCAAGCTCAACTGGGAGTGGCTGGACATCAGTGAGCGCTACTGGCTCAAGCGCCGAGCCTCGATGATCATCTCCATCAGCCAGTTCCTGCACCGTTGCCAGCCGCGCGAGTTCCACAACAAGGGCCGCGTACTGCATCTCGGGGGTGACCACTACAAGGCACCGGCCAACAAGCAGACCCGCCTGCGCTTCTGCATGCAGCACGGCATCCCGCCGCGCAGCCTGATCTTCGGCTTCGTGGGCCGCCTGCATAAGGACCACCCGCCCTATAAGGGTACGGGTGAACTGCTCGAAATTGCGAAGCGCCTGCGCATTGACAACCCGGAGGCCTGCCTCGTGATGGCCGGCATCGGCAGCGAGGAAGATGCCGTCTGGGTACGCGAGGCCGGGGCAATCCCCATCCTCAATCTGCCGCCGCAGGACATGCCGGACTTCTACCGCTCAATCGATGTCTACCTCTGCGCCTCCAGATGGGAGGGCTTCAACCTGCCGATCGTCGAAGCCGCCTGGCACAGCGTGCCGAGCATCGCCTATGACGTCGGAGCACATGGTGAGCATGTGACGGCAATGCTGATCCGCGGTGGAGTGGACCAGCTTTACGATGCGGCGCTGAAGCTCAGCCGGGATGAACCACTGCGCCGCCAGCTTTCCAGCCAGGCCCGGCAGCGCGCCCAGCGCTTCTCCTGGGACCGGGCCACCGACCGCTTCATGGAATACCTGCGGGAGTTGATGATTTGAGTATCAGCGAGCTGGACGACCGCCTGATCACCTATGTGATCTTCTGCGGTTTCTTCGCCGTGCTGTCCCTGCTGAGCTGGCAGCTGATGCAGCGGCAGGTGGTGCAGCGCATCGGACGCGTCCCGGCGGGCATGCGCCAGCCGCTGGCGGGCAAGCTGCTGCTGGGTACGCTGGTCGGGCTGATCGCGCTGTGGCTGATGATCTGGCCCGCCTGGTTCAGCGGGGCCTTCACGGAAGCGGCCCCGGGCTACGAAGTCTTCGATAAGCTGAACCGTATCGGCAGGGTGGACTTCGGCACGCTGCTGCGCTTCTTCAGCTTCCAGAGCCTGGCCGAGGAGCTGGTCTACCGGGGATTCGCCCTGTGCCTGATGGCCACGGGCATCTTCAGCGCTGCGACCCGCTATATGCGACCACACAATGCCGGAGCACGCTGGATGCATTACAACTGGCTCTTCAGCGGCCTGGCAGCCAACCTGCTCGTCAGTGTCAGCTTTGCGGCCTGGCATGGCGGCAATCCGGCGATCACCGGCCTCGGGATGCTCAACATCGGCCTGGCCGGCCTGGTGCTGGGACAGCTGTTCCTCAACCAGGCCTCCGTGGCCGGTGCGGCGATGCTGCACCTCGTCTGGAACCTCGGCCTGGCGGTGCTGGGCCTGCCCGTCAGCGGGATCCTCGTCAGCCAGCCCCTGCTCGGCTCAGTCCGCGGAGCAGGTCAGGCCCTGATCAGTGGCGGCAGCTTCGGACCCGAGGGCAGCCTGAGCTGCAGCGCAGCCCTGCTGCTGGTGCTGGCCTATCTGCTGTGGACGGCCCTGCCACCCGCTGCGGCTGCAGTGGAGGCGGACCCGGCTGCTGTAGATGGTACAGCGGCCACGGCGCTGCCGGAGGGGACAGTGCCGGATGACACTCTATAATCGGCACGCATGATCTACCTGCTATTCCTGCTGACCGGTGCCTGCGCCCTGATCTACGAAGTGGTCTGGTCGCGGCAGTTCGGCCTGCTGTTCGGCCATACGGCCCAGGCGGCGGCGGTGGTGCTTGGCGCTTACTTCAGCGGGATGACCGTGGGTTACCTGCTGGCGGCGCGGCTCAGCGGCCGGCTGCGGCGACCGCTGAGGGGCTATGCCGTGGCGGAACTGCTGGCCGCCGGCTGGGCCCTGGCTATCCCGGCACTGCTGGCCCTGCTGCAGGCTGAGAGCCTGGCCGGCCTGCTCAATAATGACAACCTGGCACTGCAGACCGCGATCCGCGCCCTGCTGAGCTTTTTGCTGATGCTGCCGGCCACGGCCGCCCTGGGGGCCAGCCTGCCCTTCGTGGTGCAGTACCTCTCGCGGGGCAGCGGCGATCCCAGCCGGCGCATCACCCTGGCCTATAGTGTCAACACGCTGGGGGCCTTCGGCGGAGTATTGCTGGCAACCTTCGTGCTGATCCTGCAGACGGGCATCCAGGGCAGCCTGGAGATCGCCGTGCTGGCGGCCACGCTCTGTGCAGTGGTGGCCTGGCTGCTGCCCGCGGCTGCCGGTGCGCCGGAGGATGCCGGGCCGGCCGGTCCGCTGGAGGACCTGGCTCCGCAGTGGTACCTGCTGGCGGCGGTCAGCGGCTTCGGCACCCTGGCCCTGCAGGTGCTCTACAACCGGATGTTCAGCCTGGTGTTCCACAACAGCACCTACAGTTTCGGCAGCATCATCGCCGTGTTCCTGATCGCCCTCTCGCTGGCCAGCTGGCTCGTGTCACGCAATGCAAATGGCAACTTCTCCCTGCTGGCGGCGCGCAGCTGCCTGTGGGGCAGCGTTGCCATCCTGCTGGGGGTGGCCTTCTTCCAGCGCAGCACACGGCTGGGCTACCTCGGAATCTCGGCACCACTGTTCGGTGACATCCCCGCCGTGGCGGACAGCTTCGCGGGCTACATGCTGGCCAGCGGTTTCCTGATCACGGCCTCGATCGCGCTGCCGGTTGTGCTGATCGGGATGCAGCTGCCCTGGTGCATGCGCCTGCTCAGGGAACGGCGGCAGGACAGCGGGCGGCTGGTGGGCAGGCTCGTGGCCCTCAACACGGTCTGCGCCGCCGCCGGAGCGTTGTCAGCCAGTTTCATCCTGCTGCCCCTGGCCGGACTGTGGCACAGCTTCATGCTGCTGGCCCTGCTGTATCTCGCCATGGGAGGCTGGCTGCTGCTGCGCGGCCGGCAGTTCACGGAACTGTCCCGCACAGGGGCCGCAGCCCTCGCGATCTGCATCGCGCTGGCCATCGCCACCAACTGGCCCGTTGTCACGAAGAGCGGCGAGAAACTGATGGTGCGCGAGACGGCCTACGGCGTGATCAGCGTGATCCGGATTGACGACGACAGCGGCAGCCACCGCTACCTGCGGCAGAACAACCACTACACCCTGGGGGCCACGAAGGGCATCGAAAGCGAGCTGCGCCAGGGCAACATCCCCATGCTGCTGCACCCGGACCCGCAGGATGCCTGCTTCCTCGGGCTGGCCACGGGGATCACCGCCGGCAGTGCGCTGGACCACCCGGGAATCAGGCAGCTGGACACGGCGGAACTGATCCCGGAGGTGGTGGAGGCGGCCCGCTGGTTCGCCGATGACAACAATGCCATTGTTGACAACCCGCGCAGCCGCATCATCATCAATGACGCGCGGCACTACCTGTGGGGCACAGGGCGCAGCTACGACGTGATTGTCAGCGACCTGTTCGTGCCCTGGCACAGCCAGACGGGCTACCTCTACACGGTGGAGCATTTCGCGGCGGCGCAGAGCCGCCTCAAGCCGGGCGGGCTGTTCTGCCAGTGGCTGCCGCTGTACCAGCTGGACGCGCGGGAGTTCGAGCTGATCGCCGACAGCATGGCCGCGGCCTTCCCCTGCGTGACGCTGTGGCGCGGGGAGTTCCGCAGCCGGGACTACCCGCTGATGCTGCTCGTGGGCAGCGAGCAGCCGCCGGTGATTGACGCTGACAACGTGACGGTGCGCCTGGCCGGCCTGCCGCGGCGCACGGACCTGCCGGACCCAAATCTCAATGACGTGCAGGACCTGCGGGAGCTGTACGTCGGGGACTGGCCGCAGCGCAGCGGCGCAGCGCTGAACACTGACAACTTCCCGCGGGTGGAGTTCCTCGCGCCGATGTCCAACCGCAATGCCAACGAGCTGACCGGGGAGCGGCTGGAGCAGTACTACTGGGATGTGCTGATGCCGCTCAGGCGCGAGCGGCTGGTGTACATTCCGCGTCCCGGGGAAGCCGCACCGGACTTCAATGCCGGCATCCACCGCCAGCTGGAGAGATAGGGCGGGCTTTCCGAGCTGGTCAGCCGCCGGCGATGCCAGCCGGGTCATGCTGTGCTGAGCAACCCGGCGTTAAAATGCCTGCCGGGACCGTGCCATTCCTGTACAACCTGCTGTCCGGTGGAATGTGCGCCGGGCGGAGGACAAATGGCATTTGACCCACAGGAAATCCTGCGCGGCATCCCTGAGCCGCCAGAACTGTCAACGGGGGACTCACAGTGGACGGTGAAGCTGCTGCGCCGCCTGCTCGCCCAGCAGGGGATTGCGCCTCGCAGCTGGCTCGACCCGGGCAGCATGGTCAGCGCGAGTTTTGATGTCGACCTGCGGATCCTGCTTGAAGCCTTCCAGCTGCGCAGCGGCCTGTTGGCAACGGGGATTACGGACCGGGATACATGGCAGGCCTTGCAGGAGTCTCCAACCATTTCCGCCCTGCATCCCCCGGGCAGCCGGGCCAGGCTGGCGGCACGCATCGTGGAGATAGCCAGGGCCGCCGCTGCCCGCCACATCACTGAGCAGGGGGAGAACCGCGGTGCCACGGTGGAACTGCTGCAGCGCCATGCTGGTGGGCAGCCCGGCATGCCCTGGTGCGTGGCCTTTGCCTGGGCTGTGGTGGACCTGGCTTACTTCCTGGAACAGGAGCTGCCGCCGGACCTGCCCGCTGCGGCAAAGCTATCGTCCAGTGCACTTGTCAACTGGGCCAGGAATCAGGGCAGGCTCATTGAAGATCCGGCGGAGGGAAGACCCGGTGATCTCATTGTCCTCAGGGGTGGCCCGACGGGATATCGGCATACGGCAGTCAATGTCGCGATGTCCAGGGGTGGGGAAGTCTCAACCGTGGAAGGAAACATCCGTGGCACTGCCGCTTCAGGCACGTCCCGGAGCGGCACAGGCGAGGGC
>JAHEFU010000159.1:2666-6721 GCA_024645305.1 Planctomycetales bacterium | reverse complement strand
CGCAGATTGCATCGTAATCCAGGGCATCACAGCGATGGGTCTGGAGCGGGTAACCGGCGGCCTGCATTTCATCGTAGAAGGCGGCAGCGCTGTCCCCGTCATTGAGAAAGACGGCATGCACGCGATGGCCCTCCACCAGCAGGGCCTCAGTGACCCAGCGGCCGATGCGGCGTGTGCCGCCGACCACTATTGCGGTGCCGGGCACGGGCGCCTAGTGTCCCCCCGCGGACTGCCAGCCGCGGATCTTGGCCTCACAGCGCTCATCGCAGAGATTGGCGACTTCCTCGAGGGAGCCGGCTGCGGCCTTGGGGTCGGCGATATCCGCCTTGGGGCCGAGCGTGGCCTGGAAGCAGGGCAGCTCATCCACATTGCCGGGATCGGCGATGGAGGGATAGGCCACGAGAAGCTTGATCAGGCCGTCCACGTCCTCGAACAGGGTCACCACGCGCTTGTGGCCCGCAATGCGGCCGGGCTCGAACTCCTGCTCGGCAATGGCCTTCATCACACCGAAGTTGAGCGGATGCACCGGGGTGAAATAAAGCTTTTCAGCGATCATGATGCTGTAATTCTACAGCAGGCGGGCAGGAGGCCCGATGTAAGTCGGGTAAAAGAGGGAGGGGAGAACACAGAGGGGTTTAACCACAGAGTACACAGAGGAAACTATCACGGTGTAGTAAATGAAACATACAGCTTTGCTTCGCTCGTACAGCAGTGTGGCATGCGTTCCGGTTTTGTAACCGCAGAGGTGCAGAGACGAAGAAGTTATTGTAAAGGAATTCAGTGGAGGAAGGAGGACCGGCGCTGCCCGGCAGCGCCAGCACGCTGGATGGCACAACTGGGAGGGAATGCCACGCGAGGCAGGAGTAGCCAATAAATGTAGCTGGTGCCTTGCTGACCTGGTGGCCAGATTCATGCCCGGTAAGGCAAGCAGGAAGCAATCAGTGGGAGAAATCAACTCCCAAATTTGAAGACACCAAGGATTATTCCAATCCATGCCTCGCGAAAGCCATTGCGCACGCAGCAGCAGCTCGCGAGCTGGCGGCACTGGGTGCCGCCGGTACTTGTGTTCCGGTAGGAAAGTTCTTCTGAATAAACTCTGTGCTCTCTGTGTGCTCTGTGGTGGAAATCTCAGAGGGCTCCTCTTTCTCCTTGTCCGGATGGCTCCGGACCTCCATCAGCCGAACAGCCTTCTCAGCAACTCAGTATGCTGCCGTTCGCATTCCTCGCCGCAGCCCCGGAACAGTTCCTTCAGGTCGATCCAGTCGTCCAGTTCCTCATCCGTGGCCACCTGTGCAATGAACCACAGCGGCTCCTCTGTACTGTCATTTCGGAGCTGCATCAGCACACCGAAGAGGTAGTCGCCCGCGCGGTTGCGCATCACCAGCATCCGGCGCGTGAGCTGCGGCAGCACGGAGCTGTCCTCCTGGAACTGCTGGTAAACCATTTCCTCCGTGAG
This sequence comes from Planctomycetales bacterium, assembly GCA_024645305.1. GTDB lineage: Bacteria > 4484-113 > 4484-113 > 4484-113 > JAFGCY01 > JAHEFU01. The sequence continues at coordinate 5,265 of JAHEFU010000159.1, read as the reverse complement.
TTCAAACCCCGGGCGGTGCTCGAAGTGCAGCACAAACTCAGGCATCCGGGTCCTCGCGGCGTACCCGCATCTCACCCTGCTGCGGCTGCACGCGCAGGATCGCGCCGGGATCCACGCTGTCGGCATTCCGGACCAGGCTGCCATCCTCTTTCCAGACGAGTGAGAAGCCGAGGCCCAGCGGCGCACGCGGGTCAAGGGCCCGGAGGTGCTTATCCATGTTGCCAATCTGCTGTGCTGCATCCTCGCTGGCATGCTGCGCCAGGCGCAGGAAGTCCGCCGAGAGGCGCGGCAGGCGGTAGGCCTGTTCCTCCAGCTGGCGGTTTGTGAGCATTGCCATCCGCTCCAGCAGTTCGCCGTGGCGGCCCTCGCTGCCGAGTCCGCTGTATTCAACGGCGAACTCCGCCAGCTCAGTCCCGATGTCATCCAGGCGCTGGCTGTGCTCCTGCACCGTGCCGGCCACGTCACGCAGCAGGCGGTGGTCGAACAGGCGGGTCAGGCGCTCGGAGGCGTTGCCGAGGTTGTTCCTCACCTCCCGCACCAGCCGCCCCGTCCGCTCGCCGACCGCATTGCGCAATTCATTGACATCGGGGGTCACGACCTCCGCTGCGGCACTCGGCGTCGGGGCGCGGAAGTCCGCCACGAAGTCCGCGATCGTGAAGTCAATCTCATGCCCGACCCCACTGATCACGGGTGTTGTCATTGCGGCGATGGCCCGTGCGAGCTTTTCGTCATTGAAGCACCACAGGTCCTCCAGGCTGCCACCGCCACGCACGAGCAGGATCGTGTCCAGGCCGGGGAAACGGTCCGCCTCCTGCAGTGCACGGATGATCTCCGGGGCGGCCTTGTCACCTTGCACGGAAGATGGGAAGAGCACGACCTCCATGTAGGGCGCACGGCGCCTGAGCACGTTCAGCACATCCTGCAGGGCCGCAGTGGCGATCCCGGTGACGATGCCGATGCGCCCGGCCACGGCGGGGGGGCGCTGCTTGCGCTCCGGGGCGAACAGGCCCTCCTCATCCAGCTTGCGCTTGAGGGCCTCGAACTGGGCAGCGAGGTCACCCTGCCCGCCCTTGATGATGTCGTCAACGATGATCTGGTAGTTGCCGCCCTTCGGATAGACCCGCACGTCCCCGTGCACCATCACCGCGTCACCGTCAGCCGGGGGGCGGGCCTTGCGCCGGCCGAAGCCGAACCAGGCGCAGGTGATCTGGCTGTCCGCATCCTTGAGCGTGAAGTAGAGATGCCCGCTGCCGGCGAGGCGCACATTGCTGGCCTCGCCCTTCACCCAGATGTTGCGCAGCTCGGAGTCGGACTCGATGAGCTGCTTGATGTAGGCGGTCAGCCGGCCGACGGTTATCTCGGGCTGCTGTGGTGCGCTTCCTTCCACGATGTGATTATAGTGGGGAGCTGGACTGCGTAGTACAGGCCCAGCCGGAACTGCGCCGACTGGCATGCGCCAGGGTGTCATTGAGGATTATGCTGTCACCCGAGCGCAAGCGAGCTTCATAGTTGCGTTTTCACCGGAGAAACCTCGAGATCGCAAGACTGGTCTTGTCAACGTAGAGATGCGGAGGATTATGGAGAGAGATGGTCTGATATCTGTTTGCACTATTCCTTGCTTCTATGATGAATCATGCTGAGGCCAATCAAGTCACCAGTAGGGTTCCCCTCCTGACTACTCCCTCCTCACTCATCACTCAGGCGCGACATTCAGGCCCAGTGCTTCACTGCGGTTGTCAAAGCCGTAGCCTGAGATCAGCGACTGGATCTCCTCGTCCTCCGCCAGTCCGGTCAGGAGGGCCATCACCGAGTCATCATCCTCCAGCCCGCTGGCCGCCGCCAGCTGGTACACAAAGTCCTCATGCAGGTCGCGCCCCAGCAGCAGCACGAGCTTGATGTCCTGCAGGCCGGTGACCATGGAGCGCGGCAGGATTGCCATCTGCGACTGTCCGTCCAGCAGCTCGCTGAGGATTGCCGCCGCGTTGTCAGGATAGCTCAGCCGGTCCTCCACGCGGGGCATCACCCCGTCACTGATCAGGGCCTGCTCGGCATAGTAGCCCGTTGCCGTATCAATACTGCCGATGCCCAGCCACTTGAAGCGCAGGCGGTAGATGTCAAACAGGCTGGCCGCGCGCCAGCTTTCCCCCTGACGGCTGACCAGTGCCAGCCTGTCCCCGGCGAAACTGCGCTGCGTGGCCTGGCTGACCAGCCCGGCCTCCACGAGGGCAGCGCTGCACTGTGGATCAGCCACCGCGAACACATCCACGCCGGCGAAACTGTCGCCATCCGCTATGCGCCTGAGCAACTCACCGCGCTCCACGGCCTGCAGTTCATAGCCCTTCAGGCCGGTGGTCATTTCCGATTCCAGCTGGCTGAGCAGGTCGACAAGCAGTGGATCACACAGCACGCTCAGGCTGCGCGGTGCACTGGGCTTGCGAGCTGGAGTGTCGGCGGACTGCCCCTGCGGACTGTCCCCGCCGCCCTGCGGGCAGGCGCTTGCGAACACAACGGTCAGTATGGCAATGATGCCGAAGAAACTGCGGATTCCCATCACAAGAGTGTATTACCCGTGAACGCCGACATTCTCACCCGAGGCGCA
>JAHEFU010000159.1:0-2656 GCA_024645305.1 Planctomycetales bacterium | reverse complement strand
AGTTGTAGAGTGCCAGCTCATAGGCGAAGCGGGAATTGAAATGCCCGCCGATCAGGAACACCGGCAGCAGAACCGGCAGCAGGGTCAGGCCGCTGCCCGCCCCGATGCTGATCCCGATTCCCGGGAGCAGGAACCAGATCATCGCCAGGCTGGCCATCCAGCTCAGGGCGGTTTTCGGGTGCATCGTGCTGAGCAGCCCCATGCGGTCACCCTCGTGCATGTTGCTGGGCAGCGTGCGGTAGAACTCAGCGACCCGCAGGCGCAGGGAGGGCGTGGCGGAACGCCGCAGCATGCCGTCCAGGGCCTGGCGTGTGGGACCGAGAGTGCTGCCGTGGAAGCTGGCCTGCAGCGCCACCTGCTCGGGCTCCAGGTCCGGATCGATGAAGATCAGGCGGCGGGTGGTTTCCCCCATTGCGGAGCCGAAGTCAATCAGCTTGTTGCGGTAGTCGTTTTGCAGCAGGAAGTACAGCAGGGGCAGGAGGATGGCCGCGACGACGATGTGCAGCCAGGCGGGGACGTTGGGGGTATAGGTCTGCCAGGGGAACAGGGCTTCGCACAGCGCCACCAGTAAGCCGGCACCGATCAGGCTGCGGTTGAGCAGTTCGCGCCGGCGCGTCAGGCTGGCCTCCTGTTCAATGAGCCAGTCCGAATAGCGCCGCCTGTGCAGATCAGTTCCCAAGCACATTATTCTAGTCTGCGAGCCTGCCCGGACGGAGGGCTGCCACATGTGGACATGTAGAATAGCGCTGTGGCCCTGCACGCGATCCTGATTGCCGGTGGAATGCTGCCCGCTGAATTGCGGCAGTTCAGTCCCTTCCGCACCAAGGCCCTGTTGCCGGTGGGAGGTGTGAGCCTGCTGCAGACCGCAGTGGAAGCCGTTGCGGGCTGCGACCTGTTTGACAGGATAGTCACCAGCGGGACGGATGAAGTGGTGGACAACCTGCCCGAGGAATCCGAGTACGTGCAGCTGGGGGCTGATGTCGTCGGCAACATCATGAATGCCTACGAGCATCTGGGGGGGCATGTCAACGACTACATGATCCTCAGCCCGGACCTGCCCCGGGTCAGCGCGGAAGCCGTGAAGAATTTCGTCACGCGGGCCCAGGAAGCGGGGGAGCTCTGCCTGCCGGTGGTTTCCCGCGAGGACTTCCTCACGAAATTCCCCGGGGCCACGAACCGCTTTGAGAAGCTCGATGGAGGCCGCCACACCATCGGCAGTTGCTTCTACATCACGGGTCCGGTGCTCCGGCAGAACATGCCCCTGGCCCGCGACCTGTTCCGCAACCGCAAGTCCATCCACAAGATGGCGATCTTCTTCGGCCTGCCGGTGGTGTTCGCAATGCTGACAGGGCGGGCCACGCTATCCGGCCTGGAGCGCCGCGCAGCGCAGCTTACGGGAGCCGTGGTACGGGGGATCCAGATGAGCGAGGCCGGAATCGCCTACGACATCGATGACCTGGAGAATTACCAGTACATCAGCAAGCTAAGCTGAGGAGATCAGTGGATCAGGGGACGTTGGGGTTTTTCACTGGCGGGCTGCAGATGTTGCCTCCGCATTCAAGAGAAAATGCCACAGGTGCATCTGGCGATGCACCTGCAGACGTTGACTGTTAGATCGGTTAGAGGATTATGTTGCTAGATTCCGACGGTGAAGGCCTTCTTGGGGGCTTCACCCTGTGCCGCCGAGAGATTACAACCACAGCTCAGGCAGCGACCCATCTTGGCCTCGGGAGCGCTGAGCTTTGTTTCGCAGTTGGGGCAACTCGTAAGCTGCCTGACGACGCTGTCCACTTTGATGCGGCTTGCGCTCTGCGGAACTTCCGGCTTGATCTCTGGCTTGCTGACCGGCTCAAATGAAACGGAAAGCGTATGAACATCACTACGACCCATGCGTGTACCTTCCTTGCACATCTGGTGTTCTGGAGTTGAACACCTCACCCGCTTAGATAGACCAGACGGAAGCGATCAGGTTCCCGCCTTCAGATTAATTTTCGCCGGATTCCGGAAAATTGTAAGTAGCTCAACCCGGGTTTTGCCGCTTTCAAACTGATTCTTAACGCGCTGGCGGATTCCGGAGGAATGAGGGATGGGTCAGGAAGGAATAAGCATTGAGTAGTGAACAATGAGAAACTAACCAAAGTAACGATGGAGGCCAGGCTCAGTGACTCTTTTGCCCCGGCTCATTGCTCAATTATTCGAAAAAAAGACCCCGCCGGAGCGGGGCCTTGGATAGACATCAGATTACAGACATCAGAGGTCAGACTTCAGATGGCAGACCTGGAGTCTGAGGAGGCTTGTCAGGGCATTCAGCCTGTCTGCGACTATTCAGATGGAAACGTGATCTGATTTCCCTTGTTGTCAGGGTGCATAGCGGAATCTTCCGGAATATCCAGTTCCATCCACTGAGAAACAATGATGCCTTCACGTTCACCGTACAGCGTAAACACTGTTCCACCAGGTATTGATTCGCCAAATGCTTCAAAGCCCTGTGCTGTACCGGATTCAATACTCGCAGTGTCGGCTGGCGTGCCTTCCCGAACCGTGAATTCGCCTGGTTTCCAGCCATCATCTTCAAGCGGTCCGAAGAAGCGTCCCGTGACAGGGTTGATAAACTGCGCTACATAGTCCAGTCTCTTTTCGGAACTCCATTCCATAA
>JAHEFU010000158.1 GCA_024645305.1 Planctomycetales bacterium | reverse complement strand
TGCGCTGCATCGCCGCCACATGGATCTCGGCGCCCGGATGGGGGAATTCGCCGGCTACATGATGCCGCTTTGGTACACGAGCATCAAGGAAGAGCACGATGCGGTGCGCAACGGGGTGGGGCTGTTTGACCTGTCGCATATGGGTGAATTCTTCATAAGCGGTCCGCAGGCCTTCGACCTCTGCCAGTACCTGACCTGCAACGACCTGCGGCGCATCGGTGATGGCCAGTGCCAGTACACCCTGTTCCCCACGCCTGAGGGCGGGGTGGTGGACGACCTGATCGTCTACCAGCAGAACCCCGAGAACTACATGATGGTTGTCAATGCCAGTAACATTGACAAGGACTTCGCCTGGGTAAACAAGCACAACAGGTTCGACTGCCAGGTGGAGAACGCCAGTGATGCCCATTCTCTGGTGGCGGTGCAGGGCCCGCTGACCGAAGACCTGCTGCGCGAGTTCGGTTTCAGGAACATCGCCTCCCAGGGCCAGTTCACCTGGAAGCGCATGAAGCTCCACAACCGCTCCGTGATCCTCTGCGGGACCGGATACACCGGTGAGCGGGGCTTCGAGATTATCGTTGCCAATGAGGATGCCGGCTGGCTGTGGGACGGCCTGATGAAGGTCGGCGAGCAGTTCGGCGTCAAGCCGATCGGGCTGGGGGCGCGGGACACGCTGCGCCTGGAGATGGCCTACAGCCTCTACGGGCATGAACTTGATGACTACACTTCCCCGCTGGAAGCCGGCCTGCCTTTCTATGTGCGCACGAATGTTGATTTCATCGGCGTTGACTTATTGCGCAGCCAGGAACAGGAAGGCATCACCCGCAGGGTCTGCGGCCTTGTTGTCACGGAGGAAAAGCGCAGCGCCGCGCCGCGCCATGGCGCGCCGGTCTACAGTGCTGACGGCCAGGACATCGGTGCGGTGACGAGTGGCAGCTTCAGTCCATCCCTTGACAAGGGTATAGCCCTGGCCAGCCTGAAGAAGGGCTACTGGGAGCCGGGACTTTCCGTGCAGATCGAAATCCGCGGACGACGTATGAATGCGGAAGTCGTGAATCTGCCGTTCTATCGCAAGCCGAAGAAAGGCAAGTAGGGCCTGCGCGCTTCCTCTCCCTGACAGTGCTTCCTGCGCCTAGTGCAGGAAGTGCCGGTTCGGTGCGAAGATCAGCGGGACCTTGAGCTGGTTGGCCATTGCCACGACCTCCACATCACGCTTGGAACCTCCGGGAGCCACAACGCAGCCGAACTTCGCCTTGGCCGCCGTTTCGATGCTGTCAGCGAATGGGAAGAAGCCGTCGCTGACGAGTACTGCGCCCTTGCAGTCCTTGCCGGCATTCTTGATGGCGATTTCCGTGGCATCCACGCGGGACATCTGGCCCAGTCCGGCACCTATCATCACGCCTTTCTTGACCACACACAGTGAGTTGCTCTTGAGATGGCGGATGATGTTCAGCCCGAAGAGGATGTCGTCACGCAGGCTGTCATCCGGCTTGGTCTGGCTCACGAGGTCCAGGTCCTCCCAGACCTCAATCACGTTGTCATAGTCCTGCAGCAGGGCCCCGAAGATATTGATGTTGACGCGGGGACTCTGCTCCCGCACGCTGTTCACCAGCTCCAGGTCTACTTCCAGCAAGCGCCAGTTCTTCTTCTGCTTGAGTGTCTCCAGCGCCTCCTTCGTATAGGAGGGCGCGATTATGACTTCAAGGAAGGTGCGCTTGAGTTCCTCCGCCATGGCCTTGTCCACGGGGCAGTTCAGGCTGACAATGCCTCCGAAGGCGCTCTTGGGGTCGGCTTCCCGGGCATTGATGTAGGTCTTGACCGGATTCTTTCCGATGGCAATACCGCAGGGATTGGTGTGCTTGACCACGCAGGCCGCGATCGGCTGGCTGAATGGACTGGCAACAACTGAGACCGCGGCGGCGGCATCCAGGTAGTTGTTGTAGCTCATTTCCTTTCCCTGGTGGACCTTGAAGGGCAGGGAGGGGATGCCGGACATGCTGTAGCGGGCAGCCTGCTGGTGCGGATTCTCACCGTAGCGCAGCTTCTCGCTCTTCTTCATTGTCAGGTTGATGCGGTCATCGAACTTCTCGCTGGGAAGTTCAATTGTCATATCCTCGCTGGCATCGCTCAGTTCGACCGGTGCAGCCTCCTCGAAGTAGGCGGCGATTGCCGCTTCATACTCATAGGTCTTCTTGAAGGCATCCCGCGCCAGCTTGAGGCGGTATTCATCCGAGATGTCGCCGTGATCCTTGATGTAGCGGATCACTTCCCGGTATTGCTCGATATCGGAGACAATGCAGACATTGCGGTGGTTCTTGGCTGAGGCACGCACCATACTGGGCCCGCCGATGTCAATCAGCTCAATCGCTTCCGCAAGTTTCGTGCTGCCGGGTTTGACCCTTTCATGGAACGGATAGAAATTCACTATGACCATGTCAAAGGGCTTGATTCCCGCCTTTTTCATGTCCTTCTGGTGTTCGGGATCATTGGGATTGGCAAGAATTGCGCCAAAAACAGCAGGGTGGATCGTCTTGACCCTGCCACCGAGGATTTCCGGGGAGCGGATGGACTTGGACAGTTCCTTGGCAGGGATGTCCGCCTCCTTGAGTTTCTGGTAGGTTCCACCGGTTGAGTAGATCTCGTAACCGAGCTTGACGAGGTCCCGCGCAAATGTGGTGACATAGCGCTTGTCAGACACACTGATCAATGCTCTTTTCTTGCCTGTCATTGACGACTCCCGGAAAATATCGCGCATATAATACCACGCCCGTTAATTATGTGCGCCGAAGAGTTGTTCCGGGGGATCAGTCGTCGCTTGTTCCGGGAGCCTTCTGCTCAGATTTCAGGCGCTGCGCCTGGTGGATCTGATTCTCCATTTCATCCCTTACAGCCTGGTACAGACGGCGACGCAGGCGGCCCTCAAGCATCGTGTAGATCGCTGAGTTCCGGCCACAGGCAGGACAGTGCAGTTCTGAGCGATCATCCAGCAGCTGTGCCCGCAGTGAGAAATGCTCCCTGCACAGGGGACAAACCAGCTGGACGGTTTCCGGCAGGCGGACGTGGATCATTGATCAGCCCTCCGGCTTGATGTAGGCACTGAAGTGCTCCACCAGGTTCTGCTTGAGCATTTCAATATTTTCATATTCAACAATGTCGTGCTGCATGTAGCTCAGGATCGGAGGGGTAGGGGCAGCAATACTGTGCAACAGCGCGCTGCGTCGGCCCAGTCCGTAGTTGATGCCCAACAGCATCAGGGCATTGGTATCCCACTCATCAAGGTTCAGCAGGGTGTAGCTGCCTTCCTGGCAGTTTTCGCAGCAGCGACACAGCTTCTCATCATCCACGATTTCCTCATCTATGCGGTACGGATTGAGGTTCAGGGACTTGAGGGCCGGGGAAATCGCTTCCTTGTACAGGTAGTCATTCTGGTTGGTCTTGCGCAGGATGACAGTGACCTTGCGCGCGGAATACACCGGGAACTTGCGGCACTTGCCTTCCGGGAAGCGCCAGCAGCGGATCGGGGAGAGCGGCGGGCTGTCCTCCAGCTGCACACCGTAATCCATGCGGATGTCACGCGCCAGGTCATTGATCAGGCCTTCATCAATGTTGATTGTCAGGCTGGCCGTGGTGGCGGGCTGGTTGATTTCCCCCACGATTGATGGCACGGGGCTGCACAGCGAGCATTCCTCGCAGGTCTTCAGGCTGTAAAGCCGGATGTTCATGGCCTTGCAGGCCAGGCTGACAACCACGCGGCCTTCACCGCGATAGGGCTTTAGCTCCGTTCCGACACTCAGGTAGCGGCACTGCGGCACGGACACAATCCCGGGGACTTCGCAATTCTGGCAGGTCAGCGGATCCACTTCACTGACATAGGCATCTGTGCTGATGGTGCACGAAGCTGTCCCATGGCTGACGCGGCGGAAGGCGCAGCTTGGCGTGTTGAGGAAATTCTCCTCTTTGATGTCGATGTGTATGTCGTCCATTCCCTAAAAGCATATATGCAAGAAATGACGAAAGTGTGGAGGCGACCGGACATCCTGTGGTTTGCGCTGCATGGCGGTTCAAAACTGATCTCCCGGCTAGAGCCGGCAGACGGAACCGGGGCTTATAATTTATGACTTGAAGCAGGAACAGCAGGTCAGCCGAATAGTCATAATCGACTGGTCCATGATCGGGGACCTGGTCATGCTGAGTCCGGCAGTACGCTGTATCTGCGAAAACTACCCCGATGCGGAACTCAGCATCCTCGGCGCCCCCGCAAGTATTTCCGTATACAAGCACCATCCCGGCGTTACGGAACTGCTGCCCTATGACCGCAGCAAGGGAGACTGGGACATCGGCAATTTTCGCCACGGCATCCGGCTGCTGGCAGAGAGGCGCTTCGATCTCGGCTTCATCTTCCACAACAGCCTGGGTTCTGCATTGATGGCGCGGATGGGCCGGGTCCGCCGACGAGTGGGCTATTGCAATGAAATGCGCGACTCGCTGCTGACCGATCGCATGAAGATGTCTGACATTCCCCAACACCTGATTGAGACCAAACTGGACCTGCTGCGCCAGTTCGGCCTGGAACCTGCTTCAGTCAAGGAGGAAGTCGAGATAGACAGCACACGGGCCAGGCGCTGGTTGCGTGACAAACTTGGCCCCAACCTCGGACGCAGCCGTCCCATTGTCGGTATCAGCCTTGGCGCCACCCGTAAATACAAGATGTGGACGGGGCAGGGGATGGAAGCCCTGATCAACAAATTCCCGGTGAATACCGTGGACTTCGTCTTTCTGGGTGCTCCACACGAACGGGAACTGTTCGAGGGGGTATACAGCTACAACAACACGGTGGTGGACCTGGTGGGGGAAACCACGATCGAGGAACTGACATGGGTGCTGGACAAGCTGGACCTGTACATCGGGCCGGACAGCGGACCGATGCACCTGGCGACTGCCCGAGATACACCGGTGGTAGCCCTCTTCGGCGCGACGAACCCGGCAGTCTGTGGCCCATATCAATATGAAAAATCCCGTATCATCCGCAGCGAGAACATCTGTAGCGATTGCGACAAGCACCAGGGAAAGAACATCCGTACCTGCCTGCACACGGTCAAGGCTGATGACGTATTTGCCGCCGCTACAGAGTTACTGTCCAGGTACAGCAGTAACTGGACGGGATTGTGAAAGCGGAGAAGCCTCGCCCCAGGATAATGGGAATCACGACATTAATATACAATTGAGGTTATATACAGGGCACTGCGCCTACGATAATTAACCGTGTCAGTTCCGTACTGGCCTGGCGGAAGCAGGATGGAGTTTACCGCGCGAATCCATGAGGGATTCCAACGAGGTGAGATAGGAATGGTGGTTAACTGCAAGATAATGAACTGCATCACTGCAGCAGTACTGCTCATGCTGCTTTTCTCTCAGAATCAATCGGCTGAAGCTGCGGGCTGCCGGATCGATATCGGCAGCAAAGCCCCGCAATTGTCTGGCCCGGATCTCAGTGGCCAGTTATATTCACTTGAGGACTATCGTGGCAAGTGGGTATTCGTGGACTTCTGGGCTTCCTGGTGTGCACCCTGCGTGCGGGATCTTCCCGACGTCATGGCCCTCAACCGGGAATTCGGTAAGGGCAACGATGTTGCCGTGCTGTCCATCAGCCTCGATGACGCCAGTACGCTCGAAGACCTCGAGAAGGTCAAGCAGAGCTACATGATTGATTACCCAGTGGTGTTTGAAGGCAAGGGCTGGGAAAGCAGTATCCGGCAAGGCTGGTGTGTTGATTCGATCCCCGCGACATTCCTGATAGATCCGGAGGGGAACGTAGTCTCCAGTGAAATCAAAGCCGTCCAGGCCAGCCAGTTCCTGCGGCGCCAGCAGGAAGCAATGCTGAATATCCAGCAGAGAAATGGCGGAATGGTCTCACAGCCCGCCAGTACAGGTGTGATCAGCGGCAGTGGCGGGGCATCAACCACAACCGGTCTGTACAGTCCCCACAAGCGCATCCAGGTCCGCACCGGAGAGAACCTCCAGGCAAGCTCACCCAGCACGGGACGCAGGGACTATCGCGACTTTGAAGTCCTGGTGGACATCCTGGAGGACAGTCCCAACGTGAACAGTTACCAGCTGTTCCTCAGTACCCTGGTACAGAAACCCGACGGGACCTACGACAACATTGACCTGCGCTATGACATAAACATCACATTTGATTCCAGCGATCTGTACCGGCCCTATAACGTCGAGATCACAGACCGCTCCGCTGGCGAAAGCCTGGCGGTTGATGGCAGTTCACTGGTGCCAGGGGTCCAGGTGATGGTTGATCCCTTCAAGCGGGACTACAGGTTCATCGTGCCCCTGCCTGAGCGCATCATTGACATCCACTATGTGCTGGGCCTGTACGATGCCAACCTGGGAGAGTACATCCGCAACCAGCCGACCGTGGTTGACATGTCCGCCTTTGGCGTCGAATACTGAGCTGCCGCCTGACTGGATAAGCGCCAGCCGGCTCTGGCTCGTCCTGGACCAGCAGGCCGCAGCCCCTCGCAACCCTGAGCAAATCTGCCGGTTGTGCATTCCTGCCGGTGTGGACGCGGTTCTCTGCCGCCTGCGGGGACTCAGTGATTCAGCAAGACTGGAACTGGCAATGCCCGCGCGGCAGGCCTGCCTGGAGAACGGTGTTCCCTTTGTTGTCAGTCATGACCTGCAGCTTGCGCGCAGTCTGGCTGCGGATGCCGTGCAGTTCGGCAAGGCTGATGGTGGGATGGAGGAACTGGCAGGCATGGCAGGGCAGGGG
>JAHEFU010000157.1 GCA_024645305.1 Planctomycetales bacterium | reverse complement strand
AGCGGTTCGCGGGTCTGGGATACGGACGGCAAGGAATACATCGACGCTCTGGCCGGGATCGCGGTCAACAGTGTGGGCCATTGCCATCCGGCGGTGGTGGCGGCCGTGCAGCAGCAGGCTGCCCAGCTGATGCACATCAGCAACTTCTACATCAGCCCCCAGCAGATGGCGCTGAGCGAACGGCTGATCGCATTATCGGGTCTGGAACGGATATTCATCGGCAATAGCGGCGCGGAAGCTGTGGAATGCGCCATCAAGATGGCGCGACGCTTTGCCCACAGCAAGGGCCGGGGTGGCACCGTGCTCAGTTTTGAGGGTTGCTTTCACGGCCGGACCCTGGCAACAATTACAACCGGTGCCGACAAGTACAAGCAGGGCTTCGAGCCGCTGCCCGGCGGCTTCCAGCGCATGCCCTTCAATGATGTGAGTGCCCTGCGGGCTGCCATCACTGACGAAGTGGGCGTGATCATCATGGAGCCCGTGCAGGGGGAGGGTGGCGTGCGGCCGGCCAGTCAGGAGTTCATGGAAGCGGCGCGTGCGCTGTGCGATGAACACGATCTGGCTCTTGTATTCGATGAGGTGCAGACCGGCATCGGTCGGACCGGCACGATGTTCGCGCATCAGCACCATGGTATCAAGCCGGACGTGATGGCACTGGCCAAAGCGCTTGGAGGCGGCTTCCCCGTCGGCGCCTGTCTCGTGAATGGCCGGGTCCGCGAGGCGGTGCAGTGGGGCGACCATGGAACGACCTTCGGTGGCAATCCGCTGGCCTGCGCCGCTGCGTTGGCAACCCTCGACGTGATCGAAGGCGAGGGTCTGGTGCAGCGCAGCGCGCAGCAGGGCGAGCGCCTGATGACGCGGATCCGCACGGAGATGCAGGGCAACCCGCTGGTCAAGGACGTTCGCGGCCGTGGACTGATGATCGGTGTGGAGCTGAGTTTCAAGGGACTGCCCGTCGTAGTCAAAATGATGGAGAACGGCGTGCTGTCGAACTGCACGAATGACACCGTGATGCGCCTTGTGCCCCCACTCAACATGCCGGAGGCGGACCTCGACCGCGTGGTCGATGTGCTGCTTGAGTCAGTCAGGGTGGTTGGCAATGGGTGAAGCTGGCGAACAGATGCTGCGGGTGGCGGTCGTCGGTGCCAGCGGGTACACCGGCAGCGAGCTGGTACGCATCCTGCTTGGACATCCCCGGGCGCAGCTCAGCCTGCTGACAGCAGCCAGCAATGCCGGCCGACGCTTCAGTGAGCTGCACCCGCAGTTCAGAGGCATCGTGGACGACATGCTGGTGGGGAATTCCGCCCTTTCGCAGACAGAACTTGATTACATCTTCCTCGCCCTGCCGCACCGGATCAGTATGGAATTCATCGCCACGCATGACCTCGAGCGCACTCCGGTGATTGACCTCAGCGGGGACTTCAGGCTGGCGGACCATACGGTCTATGAACACTGGTATGAAACGCCGCATGCCTGCCCGGACAGGCTGGCGGGCGCAGCCTACGGGATGAGCGAACTCAACCGCGAAGCGATCCGCCATGCGAATCTAGTTGCCAATCCAGGCTGTTATCCGACCTCCGCGATCCTGCCGCTGACGCCGCTGCTGGCGGCCGGTCTGATCGAGAGCCAGGGGATCATCATTGACAGCAAGAGCGGGGTCAGCGGGGCCGGCAACAAGCCCAAGCCCAACCTGCATTTCCCGCAGGTGCATGGCAATTTCAGCGCCTACGGCCTCGGCACACACAGGCACACGCCGGAAATCGAGCAGGCGCTGTCCCTGGCGGCGGGACGGGGGATCACCCTGCAGTTCACACCGCACCTGCTGCCCGTCAGCCGTGGAATACTGTCAACAATCTACGCCAGACCCCGCAATGGGGCAGGCGAGCAGGAATTGCGGAGTGCACTCGAAAGTGCCTACAGCCATGAGCAGTTTGTCCGTCTGCGTGACGTTCCACCCTCGCTGGCGGATGTGCGAGGCAGCAACTACTGCGACATCCACCTGAAGGCGGATTCCCGCAGCGGTAACCTGATCATCATCTCGGCAATTGACAACCTCGTGAAGGGTGCGGCCGGACAGGCCGTGCAGAACATGAACATCATGGCCGGACTCCCCGAGAGCCTGGGCCTGCAGCAGGTGGCACTCAGTCCCTGAGGAGCAAGCATGGACAACAAGGCAATCCAGACGGAATTAAATGACACCATCAGCGGCGTGAAGGGCTTCAGCTGCTGGGGTGCGCACATCGGCATCAAGTCCAAGCGGCGCGACCTGGGGATGATCCATTCGGAGCAGCCCTGCCATGCCAGCGCCGTGTTCACCCGCAACCAGGTCGTGGCTGAGCCTGTCATCGTAAGCCGCCGGCACACAGCCGACGGACTTGTACAGGCAGTAGTCGTCAATTCCGGAAATGCCAATGCCTGCACCGGGGAGCAGGGCCGCCAGGGGGCGGAGGCCATGGCCACCGCCATGGCGGAGGAACTGGACATCGCGCGGGAACTGGTGGTTGTCTCCAGTACAGGTGTGATCGGGCAGCGCTTCCCCACGGACATTGTCGTGGAGGGCATCCGCGTCAACGCCCGCAAGCTCAGCCACAAGAAGGCAGCCAGCCACTTCCTCGCCAACAGCATCCTGACAACCGATACCTTCCCCAAGGAGTCCGCCCGGCGCTTCAGCATCGGCGAGCGGGAGGTCCTGCTGGCCGGTGTCGCCAAGGGCAGCGGCATGATCCACCCAGACATGGGCACCATGCTGAGTTTCATGGCCTGCGATATCGCGATCTCGCGGCCGCTGCTGGACAGCACCTTCAAGGAGGCGGTGGACCGCAGCTTCAACATGATCAGCGTGGATGGGGACACTTCCACCAATGACATGGCCCTCGTGATGTGCAACGGCATGGCCGGCAACATTGAAATCAGGATGGAGCAGGACCCGGGATATGCGGAGTTCCGTGCAGCCCTCTTCGGGGTCACTGAGGATCTCGCCAAGCTGATCGTCAGTGATGGTGAAGGGGCTACGAAGTTCGTGGAGTATCGCGTGATCAATGCGCCGGACGAGGCGGGGGCACGGCGCATGGTGCGCACCATCTCTGACAGCTCACTCGTGAAGACCGCCATATTCGGACAGGATCCCAACTGGGGCCGGATCCTCGCTGCCGCGGGACGCAGCGGAGTCGAATTCGATCAGTCAAAGGTGGATCTCAGCGTCGGGGCGGATGATCTGTTCCAGGTCGCGAGAAACGGCAAGCCGACCAGCCAGGACCTTGAACAGGTCCGCGCAGTGATGCACCAGCAGCACCTGCGGGTCGTTGTCAACCTGAATGCCGGAGACGCGGAAGCGACGGGCTGGGGCTGTGACCTATCGACGGGCTACGTCAAGTTCAACTCGCACTACACCACCTGATCTGCAGGTGGGCCTGCTCAGCCGTCGAGGCTGGCCAGGCTGTGCATTTCCTCGCCCCACTTCAACAGCTGCTTGCGACGCTCGTCATTGTCCGTGTTGAGCATGATCTTGCGGCCACGTGCATCCAGCACCAGACCGACCACGCCGCCACGGACACTCTTCGTGACTTCCTTGCCGGGGCCCTCGCCGAGGTCGAACTTGCGCTGCGGCTTGACCGTCACAGTGGCCTCCGCGCCGACTGTGAAGTCCGCAAACAGCTTCATGTCTCCAAACCTCATCATGCCGCCTTCTTCGGTCCCGTCGTCAAACTTGATGGAGTAATCGAAGCAGGGATCACCAAAGCGTGCACTGCCCTTGGCGGCGATCACTGTGCCGAGGTAGATCATGCAATCCCGGTCGAAGACCTGCTGCGCGGCCTCGGGACTGACCTGTGACAGGACTCCGAGGTGCGGCATCATGAAGATGCTGTCCACGCCGAGGAAGGTGAAGCCCTCTGGCTGGAAGGCGTCAATCAGCATGTGCATCGTCTGGCTGCGGCGTGGGGCGTGGCTCAGCACACCCCCGGAACCGACCAGCAGGTCGAGGTTCATCATCTTGATGAAGGTGTCCTCGTCGGCGGCACCGGCGAAGGCCTCGTCCAGTGACTTGACGCGCTGCACACCCTTCAGGCCGGTAGCCAGCAGCTTGTGCTGGTCGAAGGACAGGCGCAGGGCCTCGCGAGCCAGGGCCTGCTCGATCACCAGGCTGCGCAGGGCATGCGGGATCGTCGTGGGGCGGATCATCTTGTTCTTGATGGCGTCGCGCAGTTCCTGCTCGTCAACATCGAAGGGCACCCAGCGCATCACGTTCTCCCAGCCGGCTTCCGCCATCACATTGCTGATGGAGTAGCTCATGCCGAGGTTGGCGGACACGGAGCGGTTGAACAGGCGTTCCATGGTTCCCACGGAATTCTCCACCTCGAAGCTGGAGAATACATCCGTGGTGGCGCCGCCGATGTCAACGCCGATCACGTTCATCTCATTGATGGTGGCAATTGTCTGGATAATGTAGCCCATGGCGGCTGGTGTCGGCATCACGGGTGCGCCGACCCACTTCAGGAGCTTGTCATAACCGGGAGCCTGGGCCATCACGTGTTCCTCGAAGAGGTCCTGGATCATGGCGCGCGCCGGCATCAGGTTCTCCTCCTCCAGCGTGGGCCGGATGTTCGGCACGGGGAACAGCGCCACCATCTCCTCGGGCTTGCCGTCCTTGCCGATCACGACCTGCTTGTGCTCGTCCTTGCGCTGGAAGACGATCTCCACCTCGTCCTTCGCATCCTTGTTGCCGGCGTAGATCACCGGCAGCTGGAAACTGTGCCCCAGGCGCGGGCGGGGATCCGCCGCGGCGATCAGCTCGGCCATTTCGGCCACGTGCTTGGTTGTACCGCCGTCGATACCGCCCGAGAGCAGGATCATGTCAGGACGCAGGCGGCGGATGCGCTCGATGCGCTCATGCGGCAGGCGGCCGTCATTGCTGGCGAGGATGTCCATCACGATCGCACCGCCACCGAGAGCTGCACGCTGGGCACTTTCACCCGTCATGGCCTTGACCACGCCGGCCACCATCATCTGCAGGCCGCCGCCGGCCGAACTGGTGGAGATGTAGATGTCCACACCATTCGGCCCATCGGCCGGGGTGATGAAGGGCAGGATCGTCTGGTCGCGTTTCGGGTCATCGATCGCGTCCCAGTCGATGATCTTGCGCCCGCTGAGCTCCTCGAGCTCCTGCATGGCATTGAGCACTCCCTGCGTTACGTCCTCAAAGGGCGCTTCCACAGTCGTTGGTGCCTCGCCGCGGTAGGTCTGGCGGAAGCCGTCGGCAGTCCGCTCGATCATGATTGCCTTGGTGGTCGTCGAACCGCAGTCCGTCGCCACGATTACATCCAGTTTGCGCTCAGCCATTTATGTACTGGTCTCCTGCAGGGTTTGCGAGAGACACATTATACTTCCTGAGATGCCCTGATCCAGCCAGTGAAACAATTGTGAAACAGCTGCTACTGGAACAGAATTGCGTATTTCAGGTCGCCGTTCGTTTTGTCGTAGTAGCTGATCGCTGGCCGGCCGCCAATCTCCACGAGATGCGTGGACTCTCCGACCTCCCCTGAGTCATCGACAGTTACGGGAAGGCCCAGCCAGGCTGCTGCATCCTCGCCGGACGGACTGGTGGCCCGGATGTAGCGCAGGCTCTTGTTGTCGGCGTCGTAATAACTGATCGCCGGGTTGCCACTGATCACCGCCAGGGATGTGTATTCACCGATGCTGCCCATGGCATGCACCGTCACTTTCTGGGTCCAGTCCGCAGCCTGTTCGCCCGTGAGAGTCGTCGAGCGGATGAAGCGCAGGTCATCGCTGTCGCGCTTGTAGTAGCTGATGGCGGGCTGTCCGTCCACGACTGCCATCGAGGAATAGTTACCGGTGTACTGATCGCTGTCGGCGATCACAATCTGCGTCCAGTCAGCTGGCTGGCCACCTGTCGCAGTCGTACTGCGGGCATACTTCAGGACATCGTTGATGAGGTCGTAGTAGCTGATCGCCGGGTTGCCATCCACTGTAACAAGGGAACTGTGCCAGCCCACGCGACCGGCACTGTCCACCGTGACCACCTGACTCCAGTCCGCAGCGTCAGCTCCAGTCGGGCTTGTGCTGCGGGCGTATTTCAGGTGGCCCTCAGTACCGCTGATGCTCTCGTAGTAACTGATCGCCGGAGTGCCATCGATGACAGCCAGGCTGGAATTACTGCCCACGTTGCCGCTGTCATCCACCGTGACGAACTGGCTCCAGTCAGCCGCATTGTCACCGCTGGCCGTAGTGCTGCGTACATATCTGAGGAAATCTGTGTTTCCATCCTGGAAGCTGATTGCAGGTGTCCCTGCGATTTCCGCAATCGAAGGATCGTAACCCGTCGCTCCGACGGAATCAACCAGCACATAATTGTTCCAGTCCGCCGCCGCCGCTCCGGTGCTTGTTGAACTGCGCACATATACCAGGTCACCTTCGTCCAGCGCATCCTCCGCCTGGAAGGCCATTGCCGGATGTCCGTTGATGACTGCCAGGGAATTGTAGAAGCCACTGCGCAGCAAGTCATAAACCGTGACCACCTGCCAGCCGAGGCTGTCAACGGAAAACTCCAGCAGGTCAATGTCCGCACTGTCGCCTCCGCTTGTGAGAACGGCAACGTAGCAGCTGCCCGAGGGCGAACGATGCCTGGCATCGTCGAGGTTGAGCTGTGTGTTTCCATCAAAGGGGCCTGCAAATTCCCAGCGGCCCGTGCCGTAGTCTGCCAGGGCAATGTAGATGCTGTTGCCCGCGGGTACACCGGCAAACACTTCCACATTGAGCAGCACAGCTCCGGACTG
>JAHEFU010000156.1 GCA_024645305.1 Planctomycetales bacterium | reverse complement strand
ATGCCAGGCGAGCAGGCCAGCAATCATTTGCCCCCAAGCGGATTCCACGCAGGCAGATTCAGCAGGTCCGCCGATTTAGGGTATATGTTCCCAAACAGTGTTGACGCTGACCGGAAGGCTCCCTATAATCCTTGTTCCTGCCGGCGTAGCTCAGTGGTAGAGCAACTGATTCGTAATCAGTAGGTCAACGGTTCAAATCCGTTCGTCGGCTCCATTTCCCCTTCCAGCCGCCACAACCGGCACCAATCCACCGCTCCAGGACAACGCTGTACCGGCTGCTGCATCTTGGATCAGATCCTGCCTGCGACCACTTCGCGTCCGCTGTAACGGGCGGCTGATCCCAGTTCATCCTCAATGCGCAGGAGCTCGTTGTACTTGGCCACCCGGTCAGTGCGGCAGGGAGCCCCGGTCTTGATCATCCCGGAATTCACAGCCACGGCAAGATGGGCAATGGTGGTGTCTTCCGTCTCACCTGACCTGTGGCTGATGATCGCAGTCATGCTGGCAGCCCGGGCCTGGCTGATGCAGTCCAGGGTCTCGGTCAGGCTGCCGATCTGGTTGAGCTTGATCAGGATACTGTTGCAGCTCTGCTCCCGGATGGCGCGCTCCAGCCGCAGGGGGTTCGTCACCAGCAGGTCATCTCCGACGATCTGCAGGTTGCTGCCCTGCTCAGCGGTGAAGGCGGCCCAGCCCTCCCAGTCATCCTCGTGCAGGGGATCCTCTATGCTGAAGATCGGGAACTGGCGACGCAGGTCCGCGTAGAACTTGCACATCCCGGCACTGTCCAGCTCCAGGCCACTGCCGGCCAGGCGGTACCTGCCATCACTGTAAAACTCGCTGGCTGCACAGTCCAGTGCGAAGCATACCTGCTCACCCAGCTTGTAGCCAGCCTTCTCCACTGCTTCACTGATCAGCTCCAGCGCTTCAGCATCACTCCTGAGAGCGGGTGCAAACCCACCCTCGTCACCGACATTTGTTGCATAGCCGTGCTGCTTTACGACGCCCTTGAGTGTCTGGTAGATTTCACAGCCACAGCGCAGGGCCTCACTGAAAGTGTCAAACCCGAAGGGCACGACCATGAATTCCTGGATGTCAACGGCATTATCCCCGTGTGCCCCGCCATTGATCACATTCAGCAGGGGGACGGGCAGCGTACAGCCGTTTGTGCCACCGACATACCGGTACAGCGGCATGCTGCAGGACTCCGAGGCCGCATGCGCCACCGCCAGGCTCACTGCCAGAATTGCGTTGGCACCAAGGCGGGACTTATCCGGAGTTCCATCCAGTTCGATCAGCATGTGGTCCACTATGCGCTGGTCAGTGGCATCCGCCTGCAGCAATTCCTGGGCAATTTCCGAGTTTATGGACTCCACGGCCCGACTGACGCCCTTTCCGAGGAAGCGGGATTTGTCGCCATCGCGCAGTTCCAGCGCTTCGTGCGACCCCGTACTGGCACCGCTGGGAACGATGGCACGGCCATAGCTGCCATCCATCAGCAATACTTCCGCCTCAACGGTGGGATTCCCCCGGGAATCAATCACCTCGCGCCCACGTACAGCGTTGATCAGACTCATCTCAGTTACCCCTGTCTTGGATTGACTTCCGCACTCGTCCTGTACTCCTGGATTCAGTCATCGTACCTGCTGCTGGCAATGCATGGCAGCCACAAGCTTACTGCTTGACTGCAGTCAAACCCATCCTGCGTAAAATTCCACGACCTTCGCGGCACTCAGGTGAGCACCAGGGACATCAGGCTCCGGCAGCTCCACTTGACTTGCGCGCCGAGATACTGGCCTGGGCCGCAGCGAGGCGGGCCACTGGGACACGGAAAGGACTGCAGGAGACATAGTCCAGGCCCACACTGTCAAAGAAGTGGATGCTGGACGGATCACCGCCGTGCTCACCGCAGATGCCGAGCTTGATCCCCGGGCGGGCCTTGCGGCCAAGCTCACAGGCAATGCTGACAAGCTTGCCAATGCCACCCTGATCCAGGCTGTTGAACGGGTCGGCCGGATAGATCTTCATCTCCACGTACTTGCCGAGGAACTTCTGCGCGTCATCGCGGCTGACGCCCATGCCCATCTGTGTCAGGTCATTCGTGCCGAAGCTGAAGAACTCCGCGCTGGCCGCCACTTCGTCCGCCGTCACCGCGGCACGGGGAATCTCGATCATTGTGCCGAACATGTACTTGATCTGTTCGCCGTAGTCCTCCATCGTCTGGCTGGCCACACGCCGCAGGGTCTGTTCCACGAGCTGCAGTTCCTTGACATGCCCGATCAGCGGGACCATGATCTCCGGCAGGGCCACCTTGCCCTGGCGCTGGACCTCGATCGCCGCACTGATGATCGCGCGGACCTGCATCTCATTGATCTCCGGATGGATCAGGCCCAGCCGGCAGCCGCGGAAACCGAGCATCGGGTTGGACTCCCGCATGCCGTGGATCCGGTTGACAATCTCCTCACGGTGCTCGGCGGTAATCTCGCCGAACACGGCCTTGATCATCTTGTCAATGTCTTCAGCGTCGTGCGGCAGGAACTCATGCAGCGGCGGATCCAACAGGCGGATGGTGACGGGCTTGCCGTCCATCGCCTCGAAAATACCAATGAAGTCCTGCTTCTGGAAGTCGAAGATCTTTTCGAGGTGCTCGCGACGCTCTTCCTCCGTGTTGGACAGGATCATGGACTGCACATGCGGCAGACGCTCCGCCTCGAAGAACATGTGCTCCGTACGCGTCAGGCCGATGCCCTCCGCACCGAACTCCACCGCGTGCCGGGCATCCTGGGGCGTATCCGCATTGGTACGCACCTTCAGGCGACGCTCCTCGTCGGCCCAGCCCAGCAGGCGGGCGACCTTGCCACCGAATTCGGCAGCCTTGAGAGGCAGCTCACCCTCATAGATGCAGCCCGTACCACCATCAATGGTGATCCAGTCGCCTTCGTTGAAGTCCTGGCCACCGATGGAAACCCTGCGCTCTTCCTCGTGCAGGATCAGGCTCGGGCAGCTGGCGATGCAGGGCGTTCCCATCCCGCGGGCCACGACAGCTGCATGGCTCGTCATGCCACCCCGGGCGGTGATGATGCCCTGGCTGACAACCATTCCGTCAATGTCGTCGGGAGCGGTCTCCTCGCGCACGAGCATCAGCCTGGCCTTGCCCTCGCTCTCACGGAACAGCTTCTCGGCTTCGTCGCTGTCGAGCACGATGCGGCCCACGGCGGCGCCCGGGCTGGCCGGCAGGCCCTTGCTGTCCAGCGGCTCCGCCGTCACCTGGGCCATGTCGATCTGCGGATGCAGGAGCTGTTCGATGTGCTCCGGTGAAACATGCATGACCGCTTCGGTACTGCTGATCAGCCCCTCGTCCACGAGGTCCACGGCGATATTGACGGCCGCGGGACCGGTGCGCTTGCCATTGCGGGTCTGCAGGATGTAGAGCTTGCCTTCCTCGACAGTGAACTCGATGTCCTGCATGTCGCGGAAGTGCTTCTCAAGATTGGCAATGATTTCGAACAGCTGCTTGCCGACATCCGGCATCACAGCTGTCAGTTCATCTATGTGCTGGGGTGTGCGGATACCGGCCACGACGTCCTCACCCTGGGCATTGATCAGGAACTCACCGTATACGCCCTTCTCACCTGTGCTCGGGTTGCGGCTGAAGCAGACACCGGTCCCGGATGTGTCACCCTTGTTGCCAAACACCATGGACTGGACGTTGACAGCGGTGCCCAGGTTGTCGGGAATCCCCTCCTGGCGGCGGTAGGTCTTGGCCCGGTTGTTCATCCAGCTCTTGAACACCGCCTCGGTGGCGATGCGCAGCTGGTCATATACATCCTGCGGGAAGTCCATGCCGGCCTTTTCGCGGAAGACGCGCTTGTAAGTCTCAATGACTCCGTCCAGCTCCTGCGCGCTGAGTTCGTAGTCCTCACGGCTGCCCCGGACCTTGAAGAATTCCGTCTCGAAGTTCTTCAGGCCGATGTCCAGCGCAACATTTCCAAAGGTCTGGATCAGGCGGCGGTAACTGTCCTTGGCAAAGCGGGGATTGCCCGTCTTGAGGGCCAGTCCCTCACAGGTCTCGTCATTGAGGCCGATGTTGAGGATCGTATCCATCATGCCGGGCATGCTGAAGCGCGCTCCGGAGCGCACGGAAAACAGCAGAGGATCGCTAGCCCCGCCGAACTTGCGTCCGGCCTTGGCTTCCAGAGCTTCAGCGGCTTCATGGATGTCCTGGATGAGGCCATCCGGGAAGCTGCCGTGATCGCTGTAGAAGTTGCAGGCTTCAGTGGTAATCGTGAATCCTGCCGGCACAGGCAGGCCCAGCTGGGTCATCGACGCCAGGTTGGCTCCCTTGCCGCCGAGCAGACCCTTGTCGGTCTTGTCCGCTGATTCAAATGCGAATAGCCATTTCGATGTCATTTAGATTCCCCATTCCAGCTCGGATTTCCGGCTGTATTAGTGAAAATGGAGGGATCGGCCAGCGATCCCTCCCATTATGTACTCAGATAAGCTGTAGTTTGACTTACTTGGCTGTGCTCGGGAGGGAGCCGGCAGCCGCTTGCTCAGCCTGGGCTTCACGGGCCTTGTTGAGGATGAGGTCCTCAAACTGCTTGCGTGCAGCTTCATCAGACACCAGCGACAGCTCAAGGGACGATTCTTCGATGATTTCGCGGCGGACATCCACCAGGGACTGCTGCTTCAGCACGTTCATGGCGCGCTCCGTGCAAATGTCCTCCACCAGTTCGAATTCCACGCTTGAGCGCTCGGACTCTGGCAGGTGATTGTCGCTGAGATACTGATCGATGATACTGGTCTGCTGGGCATCCCACAGATCCAGCTTGTCTTCCTCAGTAATCTCAACCTTGCTCTCAACCAGGCGCTCAAACATGATTGAGTATTTCGTATTCAGCCAGTACTCCTCTTCTGTCAGGAACTGGCTCTCCAGGTAATGCTCCCATGTCGTGTTGCGCTGGTCAATCACAACCTTGGTTTCCTCCAGCCGCTCATTGACGTCTTCATCGGAAACCTCAATATTCGCCTCGCGCGCTTTCTTGAGCATGGTCATGGAGTAGCAGTACTCCCGCAGGGCATTACGCATCAGGGGTGAGGTGAGAACATCAGTGGTACTGTGCTGCTCTCCGGAGACCATGATGAAGTCACCAGCGGAGTTGTTCTGGGCATTCGAGACGTTGCCCTTTCCTCCACCCTTGTTTTCACTGCAGCTGTAGATTACGGCCGCCAGCATGATCATTGAAGCAATGACCAGTATCTTGACTGCCTGTTCGAACGCCTTCATAGAAATCTCCTGAATGTCTCTTTATAGAAGCCTGTAATGTTATCTTCCGTGGCTTCATTTGTAAATGGAAGTACACCTTAGACTGTGCTATCCTCGATTTCCTTCAAATCAAGCTACCGGCGTGGCAACACTCCGGGTCAATCAGGAATTCGGAGAGTAGTCATGGATATCAAAGTAGTCAGCAAGATACCTGCGCGCAGCGGAGTGGACCTTACCTGCCGTTTCCTGCGGAATGGAAAGAGCTTCCATGCGGGCACCAAAGCCATAGACAAGTCAGCTATGGCCAGCGGCAAGCCGGTGTTCATCGGAAGCGATGGATCCGGCGTAGTGATCTGTCCGGTGATTGACGTTCTCGGCGCGAGCATGTACCCGGATGAGGCGGTGCGCGTCGCTGGTGGCCGCACCGTGCTGCATGCTAACCAGAACGGGGATGGGCATGTGCTCTGGTTGCTCGATGGCGAGCTGGAGGATGCGGATTTTCGCCAGCTGCTGGACGGGGCCTTCCTGGCCGACTATGAATTCAACAAGTACAAGAGCAACACCAAGGCGTCGAAATTCAGGATAACTGTTGTCGCGGGCAGCCGCACTGCGGCATTTCGCAAGCAGGTTGAGCGCAGCAGCGGGATCTATTCCGGAGTCAACCTGGCCCGGGACGTGGTAAACACCCCGGCCAGTGACATGACCCCGCTCAAGCTGGCTGAAGTGGCCCGCAGGGTCTGCAAGCAGACAGGCATGAAGTTCAGCTCCTTGAGCAAGGCCCAGCTGGAGAAGGGTGGCTACAACGGCATCACTGCAGTCGGCCAGGGCAGCGTGAATGACTGCGTCCTGTTCAGCATGAGCTGGAAACCCGCCAAGACCGCACGTGGCAGCAAGCCCCTCTGCCTGGTCGGCAAGGGTGTGACCTTCGACACCGGCGGTATTTCCATCAAGCCCTGGGATGGCATGTGGGACATGAAGGGAGACATGGGCGGCAGCGCAGCGGTCATCGGCGCTATGCAGGCAATAGCCAGCCTCAAACTCCCCATCGAAGTGCACGCAGTCGTTGGTTCAGCGGAAAACATGCCCGATGGCAAGGCCTACAGACCAGGCGATGTGATCACCTACAAGAACGGACGCACCGTTGAGGTCCACAGTACGGATGCCGAGGGCCGTCTGGTCCTGGCTGATGCGCTGATCTACGCCCAGGAGACGCTGAAGCAGAAGCGGATCATCGAATTCTCAACCCTGACCGGAGCCTGCGTCCGGGCGCTGGGAAACCAGTACATCGGCATGATGTCCCAGAATGAGGAATTCAAGTATGAGATCCGCAAGGCCTCAGCCAGCAGTGGTGAATGCATATGGGAACTGCCCCTGCATCCGGAGTACCGCCTGCTGCTCAAGGGCGACACGGCGGACCTGAAGAATGTTGGTGGTCCCCTCGCCGGTGCCCAGACTGCCGGCTGGTTCCTGCATGAATTCATCAATCCCGGAACGACCTATGCACACATGGATATCGCCGGGGTTTTCCTTGCGCGCAAGGAGAAG
>JAHEFU010000155.1 GCA_024645305.1 Planctomycetales bacterium | reverse complement strand
CTGGAGAAGAGTTACATTGACTCCGGCCTGATTGTCGGCACAACCTATGAGTATGTCGTGACCACCCTCACCAACG
This sequence comes from Planctomycetales bacterium, assembly GCA_024645305.1. Lineage (GTDB taxonomy): Bacteria > 4484-113 > 4484-113 > 4484-113 > JAFGCY01 > JAHEFU01. The sequence goes on along the minus strand of JAHEFU010000155.1, from coordinate 6,822 downwards.
AAGGTGAGAGTGACTTCAGCGACATGGTCAGCAGCATGCCGAGTGAGGTTGTGATCCTGCCGATCACCATCCAGGAATTCACAACCAGCAAGATCACACACCACACCAGTGGTTCGGAAGGTCCTGCCACTTTGACGATCATCACCGACCAGACTCCCACCAGCGTTGACTGGAGCGCCTCTGCGGGTACCATCAGCGGAACCGGCAGCAGCGTCACATGGAATGTTGATGGAGCCCCCGTCGGCAAGGTGACTGTGACCGTGACGGCGCACAGCGGTGCGGAGAACGACCAGGCTACACTTGACCTGATCGTGACCAGCCATGCCATGATCGACAATGTCAGTGGCGAGACCATCCAGCAGCACTGGAGCGACTGGACCGGTCCGCACGACAAGGAGTACGGCACACCGGCGAATTACGAGAGCTTCTCCGATTACTTTGGCAAGAAGGTCATCACTCTCAACTACGGTGAGCTGTGGTGTGGACCCTGTGAGGCAGAGATGCCTGACATGAATGCCTGGGCCAACAACCATGGTCCCGATGGTTATGTCCAGTTCACCTGCCTGGATACCTACAGTATGCAGGCCGTGATTGACGACTGGAAGAACGGTATGGGCTGGAACAGCCAGTACCTGTATTACTGGAATGGCTCTGAAGCCGGCTCCGGTATCCAGTGGGACCAGCACCCGACGATCTACGATTACTGGCCGCAGTACGGCGCAGCCGGCAAGTCCGTTCCGCGTACACTTCTGTACGACTTCGACGGAAATGCCCGCCGCGGTACCAAGAGCTCTCTGCTCGGTGGTGCGGGTGCCCAGTGGGAAGCCGCGATTGCTGAACTGCTCGGAAAGTAATTCCGGGTTAATTTACGGGCAAACCTCCCCCCGCTCCGGCGGGGGGATTTTTTTTTCCTGGTTACATTTCAATCTTAGTCCGGCAGGCCCGCTCTCCTGTCGAGATACTCCCTGCACAATGAGCTGTCTTGCCAATCCATATACCAACAGCGCCGTAAACCAGGCCGATCCAGTCAAGCTCGTGGAAATGCTGTACTCGGGCGCTATCCGCTTTGCCCGCATCGCCCAGCGCCATACCGCAGCCTCTGAGGTGGAACCGGCACACCACGCCATCCTGCGCTGCTACGCCATCGTTGCTGAACTGATGGCCACCCCGGATTTCGACAAGGGTGGGGACATCGCCCGTAACCTCGAGCAGTGCTACGACTCTATGCTCAGCCGCCTCAAGGATGCGGACATGCGCAAACAGGCTGCGCCGCTGGATGAGGTGCTGAGCCTGCAGAAGCGCATCCGTGCGGTGATCCTCGATGACTCCCTGGAGCAGCTTCAACAGCTGATGGAGGAAAAGCAGGCCCGGCTGGCCGAACTGTCACTCGAAGGTCTCCCCGCAGAAGCCGCTGCAGGTATCAGCGCTGAGCTGCAGGCTGTCCTGGACACGGAAGCAGCCCTGGAATCCCTCGACAGAGACCGGCTGATGCTCATGCGCACAGAATTGCGCAAATTTTCCGAAGCCGGCAGGGCCTAAAGGGGCTACAGTGCGGGAACGATTCGCCAGCGCGGCATCGGCAGCGCCAGCCGCGATAACAGGGGCTAGGGCGCAGCTTCGTAGTACTTGCCGATTTCCAGCACATCCAGCTCGTCGATCACGCCGTCGCCGTTGAGATCCATCTTTGTGGTGAATCCGCTGTCAGTACTGCGCTTGCCGTAGTTGGCGATGATCAACGCAAGGTCGGTCTCATCCACGAAGCCGTCGCCATTGGCGTCACCGGGTTTGCCCACGGCGTAGGCCGCCAGCGCTTCACCCATCCGGATCCGGCCGAAGCCGAACTGCTCATCCCGCCCGGCGGGACCGAGGTCCAGCGCGGTCTGGTTGATGCGGTCGCGCACGATCTGATTGGCATCCGTGGCCTCAGGATCCGGCAGCACGCTGTACAGCAGGGCCGCCAGTCCAGCCACCACGGGTGTAGCCGCCGATGTTCCGGTGAACTGGTGCTGGAAGCTGTCCATATAGCCGTCGGTAACGGCATTGCCGCCACCCCAGGCCGCGCTGACGATACGGGTGCCCGGTGCGGAAATCTCCACCTCCGGCCCCGTCTTGGAGTAACTCGGGCGGTACTCGGCCACAACCTGTGCACCGGGTCCGACTGTCACGCTGTCCGGGCTGAAGATGGTGGTGGCACCCACCGCCACGCAGTTTGCGAAACCGGCCGGCAGGTCAACACCAGCGGCGGCTCCCTGCGGATAGTTGCCCGCTGCGGCACAGACATAGACGCCCGCATTCCAGGCCCGGTCAATCGCGTTTTCCTCGGGATCTCCTCCGGTCTCACCGCCGAAGCTCATCGTGATCACGTGGGCGCCGTTGCTGACAGCGTAGTCAATCGCGCCGATTTCCGCTGCGAGGGAGATCGTGCTGGCTGTGCCCACGCGGCAGATCATCAGGCGGACTCCTCCGGAGGGAGTGCTGCCTCCCGCCACGCCGCTCATGCCCGTGCCGTTGTTTGTCTGGCCGGCCACGATGCTCGCTGTGCTCGTGCCGTGTGAGTCAAAGGTAGTGTCAATGTTCGTGGCTTCCTGGTCGGTCGGGTCTCCGTCCCCACCACTGCCCACGCCACCGCCGACCGGCAGGCTGTAGCCCTGGAAATCGTAGCCATGTACGTCGTCAACGAAGCCGTTGCCATCCGTATCAGCGCCGTCCAGCGCTTCACCGGGATTGTTCCACAGGCGGTTCTGCAGGTCCTCATGATCAAGCTTGGCCCCCGTATCCAGTACGGCCACGACAATGCTGTTCTTGCCGGTCGTGACATCCCAGGCATCCTGGGCCCCGCTGAGCAGCAGGCCCCACTGGTTGGAAAGCGCCGGGGAACCGGCACCGCTGGCCAGGCCTCCCGCCACATCACTGGCTGTGCCGAGGAACAGCGGATCATTCGGGATGAACTCACTGACATGCTTGATTACGTTCGGGGCGATGCTCAGGACGCTCGGGTCACTGGCCAGCTGCTGATAGGCCGCGGCGTAATCCTGGCCCTCGGGTACGCGGACAATCCGGTACTCCGCATAGCTCAGCGGCAGGCTGTCCACCTGGCTGACGCCCTTGTTCGCAAACCAGGCAGATGTCGATTTTGCTGCCCTTGAGGGGTCCAGTTCAACAAGGATCTGGCGGTCGTGGATCTGCGACTGCGCCGGCAGGATCGCTGTGCTGCGATCGGGGCTCTGGGCGTTCACACGCTGTGTCGAGCCACTGAATGCCAGTAGCAGGGCAAGCATGATTACGAGGGTGGTTGTGCTGAAATTTTTCATAGGTTTAGGTCTGTCCTGGAGGCTCAGATGATTATACCCGTGGACGCTGTCCGGCCCTTTAAGGTTCAGTTGGCTTTTTCCTGGTCCTTGATGCGCTGCCAGTTGTCCAGCACTTCCGCGCTGCTTTCAGCCACCTGGTCACCATAAACGTGGGGATGCCGGCGCACGAGCTTGGTCACGATATTCTCCAGACTGCAATCCAGGCCCGGCCGGCCCATACCATGCAGGATGTCGCTGAGGAAGACGCTTTGCAGCGCCAGATCGCCGATTTCCTCCACAAGCTCGGCGTACAGTTCATCCCGCCGGGCCTGCTGGGCAGCACTCAGCCCGGAGGGCAGGGGAGCTCCGGATGCGGAAGCTACAGCGTCGAAATCCTTTCGGTGCGGGTGGTGGGCGATGCTGTGTCCCTTCTTCGCCGTGCGGGCCTTATCAGCACCGTCAGGGGGCAGGGGATTGTCTGATGGCAGGCCATGTTCGCGCCGCAGGCTGTTCTCAATTTCAAGGATGTCATCAATGGCCTGGCAGACCTCATCAGCTTCCTCGCGGATATACTGCCGCAGGCTGGCCAGGCTCTGTTCCACGTCCCAGGGACAGCCCCCTGGTCCCCGCAGGTCAGCCATCAGGCAAAACAGCCGGCCGTACCATTCGCGTGTCCCGTCCAGCTGGTCCTGCCGGCCACGGCTGGCCAGCCGCCAGCGTTCCAGCACATTGTCATCAATCATCCTGCAATCCTAGCATCGGCTCATTCCTTGTCCAGGGCATCCAGGGCACGTTCCTCCTCAAGTTCCTCCTCCAGCAGGCGGTTGATCCGCTCAAGGTAGCGCTCGTAGGTCACCAGTCCCTGGGAGTCATTCATCTCCGTGGCAATCTCCAGGGCATCCTGGGCTGCCTGCAATGCGCCGACATAGTCCATTTCGAAGATCATTTCCTCTATGATCTGGTCCTCCCGGGGCAGGCTCTTCAGCGTCTCCAGCATCTGCAGCTGTTTGCGGACCTGCTGCTGCCGCCGATCACTCATGCGGAAGCTGAAACCGTGGCGCCCTGTCATCTTGCTGCGCTGCCGTGCATCCTGCTTCTTCTGCCTGCGTTCCTCACGCTTTTCCTCCCGCGTAGAGGCGAGCTTCTCCTGACGCAGCTTCTTCTCGTGCAGGCGTTGCTCCCGGCGGGCCACCTTCTCTTCCGGTGTCAGTTGCTTTCGCAACTCCCGCCGACGGCTCTGTCGCTGCTCCGCCGTGTAGCCGCTGCCTTCCATGCTGGCTTCGTACAGTTCCTGGAACAGGCTGCTGCTGCGGTTGGCCCGGTACTCGTCGTAGTCCGTCCATTCGTGCTCCACTTCGTCAAACAGGTCCTGTTCGGCACGGTCAAACTGCGTCAGGGGACTGATGCGATACAGCAGGTAGAACAACCAGCCGCCAAGCGGAAACAGTCCCGCCAGCAGTGCCCAGGGGGCTCCGCGGTTGTAGCGCCAGCTGGCATCGCGAAAGACCCAGTAGACCATGCACAGATGCACAAGCAGCAGGACGACATCAAAGATGATCAGCCAGCTGATGAAGGGGTTGTCAGGATCCAGGAAGCCGCGGTAGCGTTCCAGCCAAGCGCCGAATCCCCTGTCTGCCATCATTGTTACTAGCACCCTCGCTTGACTCCACTGGAAGGATTCCGGTTCACGACCCGCCGTTTCGGCATACTGTTGCAGTTAATGCTGCGGTTCCCAGGTCTTTCCCGTATGGGTGGCAATGTACCACTGCATTCCGCTGGCAGTCCGGACGCTGGCTGTGCGGTCACCGTAGTGTTCGTCGGAAGGTTCCTTCTCGGAAAGTGCCCCGGCAGCTATGGCCTTCGCGTGGATATCGTCAACATCGGCCACGTAAACGTACATCATCGTTGGCCTTGCCGGGATATCTTCCCGGGAATCGGCAAGCATCACCATCGAGTTGCCAATGTGCAGTTCTGCGTGCCTGACCTTTCCACCGCCTGCATCAACCTGCTCGTTTACACTGGCACCAAACACCTTCTCAAGGAATTCGATCTCTGCGCCGGCCCCATCGAGAATGAGATAGGGCATAACACTGTTGAATCCGTCGGGAACCGTCTTGTCCGTCATTTCCATCCTCCGTTGACCCTTGCGGATTATAACCGCATCAAGCAGGCACAGGTTCTAAAATCATAAGATGCGCGTATACATGTCCCGCTGGCACGTCGGTCCGACGGACCACAATCTGCGCAATGCAGCAATGCAGGTGCGCCAGGCGGCAGAACGCAACTGCAGCATGGTTGTGTTTCCGGAGCTGTTCCTCACAGGCTACAAGGGTGCCAACCCGCAGGATGAACTGCGCAGCGCCCTGCTGCAGATCAGCCGCAGTTTCCCGCAGATCACATGCTGCTTCGGCAGCATCAGTGAGGATAATGCCAACCGCCAGGTCGTGATGCTCGGCGGTGAGGAAATCGCGCGTTATGACAAGGTCCACCTGTTCCGTCCCAACCAGGAGCATGAGATGTGGCAGCCTGGCCAGTGCTATGCCAGCTGGCAACATGCTGACATCCGCATCGGGATGGCAATCTGCAATGACATCCGCTTTCCGGAACAGGTACACGCCCTGCGCCTGGGCCACGGGATCGGCATGCTGGTATGCCCCGCACTGTGGCCTGCGCGGCGTGACCACATCTGGGCAACCCTGCTCAGGGCCCGGGCGATCGAGAACAACATCTTCGTGGTCGGCTGCTGCATTTCCACCATTGACAACGGGGCAGAGGTCTTCGACGGCGCCGGCAACCATGTGTTTGATCCCGACGGCAACGAAATCACGGATGTGGACCGCATGTTCAACCTGGACCTGAGTTCACTGGACACACCGCTGGTGGACACCCGGGCCCAGCATCTTGAGGTCTCAGAACTGCAGCTGTTTGACTGAGCGGCCCGCCGGCTAGGCCTGTTCGGGGCCGGGTTCCGGTGTGTCATCGGGACCGGGTTCATCGTCGAGGTCCATATCCGGTTCCGCCTTGCCCGGCGTCATGGCCCGCACGATCATGAACACCGCCAGCGCGACTATCAGCAGTACCACCACCCACCAGAACCTTGTCAGCACATAGGTGATCCAGGTGGTGAAGCAGGCGGCGATGAAGGCGAATACGGTCACTATGCCGCGAGCGCAACCTCCGACCTGCTTGACCGGGAACAGGTTGAACATCAGCATGGCCGGTCCCAGCATCAGGTTGAAGGCGATAGTCCAGAGAATCACGGAGAAGATGATCTTCATCCAGCGGCTGGACTCCTCCTCACTGTTCATGGCGCCAACAAGCTCATCCTTGCCCTTGTCCGTCAGGCGGAAGAAATCAGGCTCTTCAACCACCTGACCATTCTTCAGTTCGGCTGCGAGCAGGCACTGCAACTTGCCTTGCACCACTTCCACTGTTTCGCGCAGTTTCGAGTTCTCATCACCCCTGCGGAATATCTCCTGCCAGGGAATGTCAATCCGGAGCCCGTCGCGGCCGCGCTCGAGCTGCATATGAC
>JAHEFU010000154.1 GCA_024645305.1 Planctomycetales bacterium | reverse complement strand
CCTGGCGCTGGAGCTGGCCGTCAAGGCCGTGCGCATCGAAGCCCCGATCCCGGGCATGAGCGCGGTGGGCATCGAAGTCCCGAATGCCAGCCCGGACCTCGTGACCCTCAAGGAGATCCTCGGCAGCTCCATCTTCCGCAACAACAACCATCCGCTGACGGTCGCCATCGGCCGCGACATCGCCGGAAATCCCATCATTGCCAACCTCGCCAAGATGCCGCACCTGCTGGTGGCGGGGGCCACCGGCTCCGGCAAGTCGGTCTGCCTCAACACGCTGATCGTCAGCCTGCTGATGCGCAACACGCCCGAGACCCTGCGCCTGATCCTGATTGATCCCAAGCGCGTGGAAATGACGAGCTACCAGGACGTACCGCAGCTTGCCTGCCCGGTGGTCTGCGACGTGACCCAGGTGCAAAGCGCCCTGAAATGGGTCGTAGCCGAAATGGACCGGCGCTACCGCCTGCTGTCCCAGCACAAGGCCCGCAACATCGCCACCTTCAATGACCAGGTTGACAGGCAGATGCGCCTGCCCTTCCTCGTCGTCGTGATCGACGAGCTGGCCGACCTGATGATGCTGGCCGGCAAGACCATCGAGGGCCTGATCTGCCGCATCACCCAGCTCAGCCGGGCCGTGGGCATCCATATGGTGATCGCCACCCAGCGTCCCGATGTGAAGGTGATCACCGGCCTGATCAAGGCCAATGTCCCCAGCCGCATCGCCTTCGCGGTTGTCAGCAACGTGGACAGCCGCACGATCCTCGACGGAGGAGGCGCGGAGAAACTGCTGGGCAGCGGCGACATGCTGTTCTCCCCGATCGGGGAGAATGTGCCGCTGCGCGTGCAGGGCAGCTTCCTGTCCGATGACGAAATCAACCGCGTGACGGAGTGGAGCCGCGCCCAGGCCCCGGCTCGCTATGACGAGGAGATCATGAGCTATGGCGCTGATGAGGATGAAGCGGGTGCCAGTGTCGGCGGCGGAGATGATGACGATCCGCTGCTGGGCGAGGCGGAGCAGATCGTGCGCAGCTCCGGTCGCGCCAGTACCAGCTTCCTGCAGCGCCGCCTGAAGATCGGCTATAACCGCGCGGCCCGCATCATGGATGAACTGGAATTCGCCGAGGTTGTCAGCCCGCCGGACCACGCGGGGAACAGAACTGTACTTTAAGCTGACGACCTAGTAGGCGGGAGGATCCAGCTCCTGCGGTGGCGGCCAGATTCCCAGCATGCGCCGCATCAGCACGATCTCCCCGAAGTGGTAGGAATTATGCAGGGCATGGCTCGTGATCACCACACCGATGTTGCGGTCGTCAAAGACCACGGCCTCCAGGGCCTCCGTATTATCTGTCGTTGCCAGCAGTTCCTTCAGGGTCCCATGGAAGTTCTCCACCAGCGCTTCCCAGTCCTCCGGGCCGACCCTGGGGAAGTCTGTCACGCCGAATTTGAAGTCATCCGGCAGGCGGGTCTCACCCTGGGTCAGCTCCAGCCGGCGCTCCTGCCAGTACTGCATGTGCCCCAGCAGTTCGGCGATGTTGTAGGGCAGGCCCTGGATCCGCTGGCAGGCCTTCTCCGGACTGATGCCGGCCAGCATGCGTACCGGATGTTCATGCTCCCAGGAACCTGTGTAGAGGGTGGACAGCGCTGCCCGTGACGGTGACAGTCTGATAACTTCAGCCATGATGAGATTCTAGCGCGCCGCCGCCCTGCTTACCACTCAAAAAGCAGCCGCGCCGCCGCCGGATCGTAGTTCTCCTCAATCTGCGCAATCTCATGCGGCAGGCTCTCGTCGGCATATACATAGGCCATTTCATTGAGCATGCTGATGTAGGCCCCGTAGTGGATATCCTTGATCTGCTGCCACTTCCAGGCCTGCTTCCCCTGGGCATAAGGCAGCAGGAACAGCAGGGCCTCGCGGATTCCCACACCCTGGTCATCGGTATAGTGCCAGAGGTCCACATCCACATGCGCTGCCAGGCGGGCCAGCACGACCATGGCCTGCAGGTTGTAGATGCTGTAGTCCCAGCTCTTGGTACGGCGCAGTTCCAGGGGCTGGCTGCCGTCCGCCGCGATCTGCGGGCCGATGCGCTTTTCTCCGGCGACACTGCAGACTTCCCGTGCCAGCTCCTCATCTCCGAGGAACAGCGCCAGACTGACAACAATGCAGTCATAGTATGTTCCGTGGTTGTTCAGCATCCCGGCTTCGTACTTGCCGTTTTCACTCGTCAGCAGCCAGTGCAGGAATTCGCCGAACCAGCTGCGGATTTCCCGCCGGTCAGTCTCAGTCCAGCCCGGCCAGTCCTCCAGCATGCTGATCTGGTCCAGCAGCGCCGGGGTCTGCGCCCAGTCTATGATGCCGATCCCGCTGCCGGTGCGCCTCCCGGGAATTGCCTGGGCGTGGTTGAGATTGGGGTTCATACGGGTGGCGTCGTCAATGAACCATGTCCGCACGAGCAGCGCGGCGTGTTCGGCATAGCGCTCATCTCCAGTGAAGTGCCAGGCCAGGCAGAGTGTGCGCAGCGCGGAGAACAGACGGGACTTGTTCGTCCGGTCCGGCATGGCCTCGCTTTGCGGACTGCGCTCACCATCCCGGTTGACCCAGGGCAGGCCATCCTCCGTGTCCGGATTGGGCCAATAGTAGGGCGCGTAACTCAGGTAGTCGTGCGGGTCACCACTGGCGGGCAGGACATCCTTCATTGTCACCGTCAGCGGCTCCTGCTCGAGGGCCCGGTCAGCTGCGCGGATGAGGGCTTCCAGCGCCGGGTAGAGCAGGCCGGCCTCTGGGTCGCAGTCGAGCATGCTGCGCTCCAGCAGTGCATCGTCGTAGTAATGCAGTTGCGCTGCCCGGGCCGTACAGGGCAGGACAGCCAGCAGCAGCAGGATCAGGGACAGCGTGCGCATCCGCTGATCTTACAGGCAGGATGGTGCTTGCAGAAGGGCCTGTATCTGCCATAATGGAACCGTGTCCGTTCCAGGATCAACCGACGCACGGCTTGCACCACTCTACGGGCTCGTGATTGCCATGCTGCCATGTGTCGCGGCGATGCAGGAATTCTTCTGGCACATGCACCAGCTGCAGTTCATCGCGCTGCTGGCCCTGCTCATCGGCACCGTGATCGTCGCCCGGCGGGAGTACCTTGACCAGCGAGACAGGCAGTTCATCCCGACTGCCCTGAGTGACCTGGAACCTGCGGGTCACCTCTTGCTGCTGAGCATCTTCATGCTTGTCAACTTCGCGATGGTGCGCTTCGTATATGCGCTCATCGTCGGCCAGCGCGGCTGGAAGCTGCCGAACCTGCCGGAGCTCGCCGGCATCAGCCTGCACCACGACTACATCTACTACTTCCTGGAACTGGCGGCGGTTGTCACCGTGATCAGCTTCGCGCGAAGCATCCAGGGAGTCAGGTTCCACTTCAACCTGAAATTCCGCTTCCTACCCGTCGATATCCTGATCACGCTGGGCTTTCTCGGGCTGACCTTTGGCGGGCTCTTTGGCTATCAGTACTTCTTCGGCGATACGCATGCGCAGTGGTCACCCTTCGGAATCTCCGCCGGAATGGGGCGGACGAGGTTCCTCGTCGCCGGCGCGCTGTTCGCCGTTGTCAATGCGCTGCAGGAGGAACTGTGGTTCCGCGGTGTGCTGCTCGGATCGCTGCGGACCCTGATGCGTGCCCGCTACCAGATAATCCTGCAGGGTCTCGTCTTCGGCCTGATCCACTGGTTCGGCACACCTCAGGGCATCATGGGCATCGTGCTGGCCGGAGGCTGGGGCATGCTGCTCGGGGCCTGGACGTGGCGCCGGCGCAGCCTCTGGCCGGCCTTCATCGTGCATGTGTTCGCGGACTGGCTGATCTTCGCCTACACCGCTGCCAAGTCCGGCAGCCTGCTTGCGAATTAGGAGGCGCGCAACTTGCTTGCGCGCAAGTGCCTTAAACATCGATTTGTTCTCCGAAGATTGTGCGCAAGCAAGTTGCGCACCTCCTACTCCCTACAACCTGGCTCCTACAAGCTCTGTTCAGGGCAGGGCCAGACCGGAGGGGGCCCCTCAGCGGACTGGTAGCTGCGCATCGCCGCATCCGCCAGGGCATAGCCCCAGTTGACGAGTTGTCCCTGCTCCTCCTGATTGAAGGTGCTGAGCCTGGTGCGCACATAGGCCAGTGACCGGCTGCGCTCGGAATCGGTTGTCAGCGTATCCGCCAGCCCGTAGTTGCCAAGTTCAGATGAGATACCCCAGTAGGCCCCGTCCTGTGGATGGCCGGGGTTGCCGAGGCGCTGCTCCAGCAGGTAGCGCTTGCGCATCTTGCGCAGCCGCGATGTCAACACGGTGTTGGCGCGCATCAGCTGGACCATGCGGTCGCGGGCCATCCAGTTCCAGGGAGTGAACAGGGAACTGGCATCGCTGAACAGCAGGGTGCTGCAGCGGTCGAGTACGGCCTCCATTCCCAGGTTGTCATAGACCCCGCCGTCAGCCAGCGACAGCTTGCGGCGGAACTGCTCATCACTGAGCATCCGTTCGCCCTCATCCAGCTGCCAGTTGCCCGGATCGGTCCGCAGGGTCAGCGGCGAGAAGTAAGGCGGCAGCGCGCAGGACGCCGCGATGGCGCGGGACAGGGGCATGTCCGTGTCAGGCAGGCGGCCGATGGCACTGTCCCGGACACCGTGGGTTGACATGGAGACGAAGCCGCCACTGAGCAGGTTGGTTGCCATCAGCTCGAACAGCGGTTCGCCACTCCGGCTGCCCGGCAGGTCCCCGATGCTGCGCGTGCCGACCAGGTGCCGCGCGAACAGAAGGCCCAGCCGTGAGCCGTTGCCACGCAGATGCAGCGGGAAGCTCCAGAGGCTGGCCACGTCGATCCGCAGGCCGCACAGGCGGCGGATAGGCAGGCCGATCAGCTCAGAGAAATTGACTGCGACACCCTGCCGGAATTCCAGTTCGTGCCAGCAGCAGCCCAGCCAGCCGCCGATGATGCTGCCCCCGCTGACACCGGCAATGATGTCCAGCCGCGGCAGCCAGCCCAGCTCGTTGAGCCGCGTCAGGCTGCCCAGATGAAACAGGGAGGCGCGGAAGCCGCCGCCGGACAGCGCCAGGGCCGTACCGGAGAGGGTCGGACCTTGCGCCACGCCGCCACTCACAGCCAGCCCTCGCTACGGTGGGCGACCAGCACACGGATGCACAGCAGGAAACTCGCCAGCAGGCAGAGCTGGGCGAACAGGTCGCCGATGTGTGTATAGGCTGAATCAGCGCTGCTGCGGCCCTCCCACTGTGAGAGTGTTGCCAGTTCATCCGTGGCGGACTGCTGGATGATGCGCCCGCTGGGGTCGATGAAATGGCTCCAGCCGGTCGTGCTGACCCGACCCAGCGGCCGCCTGTGCTCGACGGCCCGCAGCACATCCATGTTGGCGTGCTGCCGGATGCCGCCCTTGAGGTCATACCAGGAGTTGTTGCTGATCAGCAGGAACACATCAGTGCCGCGCCGCGCCTCGCGCATGAACAGGAAACTGAATACGTTGTCATAACAGACCAGCGGGGAAATGCGAACTCCGCGGAGTTCCAGCGCTCCGGTCTCCCGGCCCGCAGCAATGTCATTGCTGCCCCAGGGGTAGTCCAGGAACTTGACCAGGCGACGGAAGGGCACTACCTCTCCGTAGGCCACCAGGCGCACTTTGCTGTAGATCCACTCAATGACGTGGTCCGGGCGGATGAGCACTGCGGTGTTTTCCCAGCGGTCGGCGTCATGTGGGTTGGCCAGGGCCCCCATCAGCAGGGAAGTATTCTCAGCCTGCTCAAGAAAGCTCCAGATCCCCAGTGGCAGGTCGTCCGGATACTCCGGTTCAACCCGCTTCGGGATGCAGGACTCCGGCCAGACCAGCAGTAACTGCGGTTCATCCAGCGGCCCCTGGAAATCCGGCAGGAAGCCGTCATCCGCGGCATCATCAGTCTGGCGCTCCTCACGGGCCGTGCGACGCTCCTCGGACCAGTTTTGCGCCAGCTTCTGGCTGGCCGGCTCATAGACACCGAGCATGCGCTGCAGCTCGTTGCCGGTCCAGCGTCCCTTGGTGTCAACGCCGCCCTGCACGAGGGCAATCTGTACTCGCTGCTCCCGCGGCAGGTTATCCAGTTCATTGATGCGCCAGTCGCCATATCCCAGCGCGGCTGTGACAATTCCCGCCGCCAGTAAGGAATGCCCCCAGGCCCGGCGGCTGCCTCCATGCTGTGACAGGAGCAGGAACAGGGCGCAGTTGACAAGCACGATAAGGAAGCTGACGGCAAACACCCCGCCGATGTCCGCCAGCTGGATCAGTTTCAGGGAGTTGCTCTGGCTGTAGCCCAGCAGGTTCCAGGGCAGGGCCCAGAAGCCGAAGCTGCGCAGGTATTCCATTGCGGTCCATGCCAGAGGCAGACCCCAGCACAGCTGGGCGGCACTGTGTTCCTGCAGTAACCGCTGGGCCAGCCAGGCGAACAGGGCGGTGGGCATGGAGAAGAACAGGGTCAGCATGATCACCGGGGCGATCCCGAAACTGCCGATCCAGTCCAGGTGAATGATGAGCCACAGGGCGCCGGTCAGGTAACCGTAACCAGCAGCGCCTGCAGGGCTTGCGGTGCGGCGGCAGACCCAGATCAGCGGCAACAGGGCAATGAAGGCCAGCCAGGGCAGCTGGGCATAGCCGGCCCCCGCCTGCCAGCCGGGAAGACTGAGTCCCGCCTGGTTGAGGGGCTGCATGATTTCGGGAGGCAGGCTCAGCGGAAAGGCGAATGCCAGCAGCAGGGCACTCAGGATGCAGGCTGTAATGCTGATCAGCACCGGCATGATTATAATTTGCGCAGTCCGACCGGCGGTAACAGCCACCGCGGAACCTGCGCGCAACAAGTATGACGCACGCATGCCATAATCGATGCATGGCGCTTTATCTCGTACGTCACGGACAGACCGACTGGAACCGCGAAAAACGCTTCCAGAGCACGACTGACGTACCACTCAATGAAACCGGGCTGGCTCAGGCCTG
>JAHEFU010000153.1:4334-7098 GCA_024645305.1 Planctomycetales bacterium | reverse complement strand
GTAGATCCCGAAGGTGATGCTGACAAGCAGGCCGTTCACCAGGTAGACCACCAGCACATCCGTTCCCGTGCCGTGGAATTCCATGGCGCGGCCGCCCAGTGTGCAGTTGCCGACGACCCACTTCATCACACGGGCCGCTCCCCAGAAGGAGTAGATCCCGAGGGTAATGGAACTCAGCAGCATGATCAGGAGGAAGGGGCCGAGGAATTCCATGGGTTTGCCGTGGAACTCCAGCCCGAGCTGCCGTGCTCCGGCGGACTGCCGGTCCTGGGCACGCTGCTGTGCTTCGGCCGCCTCGCGCTGCATCTGCTCCAGCTTCGCCTTCTGCGCGGCAACCAGCTCGGCTTCGCGGGCCGCATTCAGTTCCGCCACGCCCGTGGCCCGGTCGCGGCTGCAGCGCAGGCAGTCCTCGTCAATGCCCTCATTGACGTAACCGCAGACGCATTCCCAGTCACTGAAGTCCTGCATCGTGTCCATGTCCATCATTTTCACCTGTGTCATAGCTGTTCCTTCGGGGTTCCTGGATGAACCGCAAGGTATACACATTCCCGCGCGGATCTAAACAGGGCCTTCCGTTCCGACAAAACGGCCTGGCCAGATAAAATTCCACTGCAATCCGCGCAAGGGGCTTCCCTCCGCTGCGGCACTTGTCCTATACTGGAAGTCTGCAATCTGCTCATGACGGCATGCCAGCAACATGCGAACTTTCCTACACATCAGATCAGATGTCTCGTTTCCGTCTCATTAGAACGAATCCACGGATATCTACATTCGTTCAGTAGAAAAACCCCTTTGTAGCATCTAAAATGTTGATAACTTACGCCCTCCTATACGGGCGTTTAGTGATGGCGCGCATTTCTGCTCCTTAGTCTCTGGCACCGGGGTATTACGCGCCAAACTTGCATTGCGACAGGGAGAACATCAGTGGCGGCAGACTTGGAAATCAGGATCGGCGGAAGGCACTTCCATCTGGACAGGGCCAAGGCCGATGAGGCCATTCACGGCAAGGCGGTGATCGGTGGCCGCCAGACCCCGCATTTCAACATCCTGCCCCTGAAGTACCCCTGGGCCTATGAGCTGTACCGCAACATGAAGGCCAACCACTGGGAGCCCGAGGACATCCCGATGGGCCGCGACATCGAGCAGTGGCGCTCAGCGGATGGCACGATCACGGACATCGACCGCTGGATCATCCGCATGGGCATCGGCTACTTCTCGGCGGCCGAGGGTATCGTCGGTGACAACATCCTGCACGTGATCCGCGAGAAGGTCACGGCCTCCGAGCTGAAGCTCGTGCTCGGCCGGCATGCGCATGAGGAGAACATCCACGCCGACAGCCTGCTGTACATGATCTCGAGCCTCGGGATCAACCCGCATGAGTGCGAGGCCATGTTCGAGGACATCGCCACCATCAAGCACAAGAACGAGTTCGTGGAGCGCGTGACCCAGGGCCTGCGCCGGGACATTGACCTGAGCGTGACAACCAACAAGCAGCTGTTCGCCAAGAACATGTTCGTGTTCGGGCAGTGCATGGAAGGCACGCAGTTCTACGGCCTGTTCGGGATGGTGCTCTCGCTGTACCGCCAGAACAAGTTCCCCGGCATCGGGCAGATGTTCCGCTATACCCTGCGTGATGAATCGAACCACATTGAATTGCTGCGCCAGTTGTTCAATACGCTGGTGCAGGAGAACCCCGATGTCTGGACCGAGGAGTTCCGTTCCGAATGCCGCGAGCTGATGGCGCAGGCCGTCGAACTGGAGAAGGAATTCATCTCGGACTGCCTGCCGGTCAGCGGCCTGGGCCTCTCCAAGGAGGACTTCCACCAGTACATCGAGTTCATCGCCAACCGCCGCCTGGAGGGTGTCAACCTGGCACCGCTGTCGACGGACACGCCCAACCCCTTCCCCTGGCTGGCGGAGATGATGGACATCCAGAAGGAGCAGAACTTCTTCGAGGGGCGGGTGACTGAGTACCAGAAGGCCTCCTCGCTCAGAAGCGTGGAGGATGACGAACTCTAGTGCATACCGCGGGGGACGCGGGGATGACAACACAACTGAACTGAAGTGACAACGCCGCCACGGCGGCCCGGAGATTGAGATGGCCTTTACTGAAGTACTGCAGCGCGACCAGGCGATCAAGGAGATCGTCAACCGTTCCCGCACCGAGAGCCAGGCCCAGCCCTGGGGGCAGCTCTATGAGGGGCAGGACAACCCGCATGTGACGCTCGAAAGCGGCATCGTCGTGAAGCCCGCTGACGTGGCGCGGCTCGTCGGCCTGGCCTACGAGGACTACCGCCTGGCGGACGGGCACCTGCTGTTCTTCGAGGATGAGGACAAGCAGATGGTGCGCCGCATCGTGGACCATGTGCTGGACAAGTTCCGCAGCCTGCCGGACCGCCCGATCTCCGACCAGCGCCTGCTGTCAATCGTCGAGAAGACCCTGCTCTACCTGAAGGAATACGAGATTGCCAAGATCCTCGTGATCCAGCGCAGCCTGGAGAAGCTGCAGCTAGACGAGAAGGTGCGCCTGATCCGCCGCAACGGGCAGATCGTGCCCTGGAACACCGGCAAGATCGAGGTTGCCGTGCGCAAGGCCTTCCTGGCCCTCAAGCTCGACAGTACACCCGCGGTCGAAGTGGCCCGCGTCGTGGAGCAGAAGCTCGCCGACGGCTCCAAGGCCTTCGTGCACATCGAGGAAGTGCAGGACATGGTGCAGCAGGCCCTGATGGAGGGTGGTCTGTACAAGGCGGCGGAGGCCTACATC
>JAHEFU010000153.1:3136-4324 GCA_024645305.1 Planctomycetales bacterium | reverse complement strand
GCTGCGCGAGATGGAGGAAGCCGAGACCGAGCAGGCCGAAGAGGTCACACTGGCAACGATCGGCGTGCTGGAGGACAACAGCCGGGTCACGGAATGGGACGGCGAGGACCTCAGGCGGCGCATCGAGTTCGGCCTGCTGGACCTGCCGGAGGTCAGCCTCGGCAGCGAGGAGATCGAGCGTGAACTGCGCCGCAGCATCTTCGACGGGATGACCCGCCGCGACCTGAACCGCACGGTGATCCTCAATGCCAAGGCGATGATGGAACTGGACAGCGGCATGAACATCTTCGCCGGGCGGATCCTCCTGAGCTTCATCTATGAGGAGGTGCTCGGCTGGAGCATCCTCGACGGGCTGGGCGCCCTGCGCCATGCACATCGCCAGGCCTTCCGCGAGAGCCTGCGCCGCGGCGTTGACATCGGCCGCCTCAACCCGCGCCTGCTGGAGTTCAACCTGGACCGGCTGGCCGATGCGCTGGATCCCTCCAGCGACTGGGCCTTTGACTACCTCGGGGTGCAGACCCTCTATGACCGCTACCTGATCGTTGACAAGACCAGCCGCGAGCACCGCCGCCTGGAGACCCCGCAGCTGTTCTGGATGCGGGTCTCGATGGGCCTGTTCATCGCACATGAGGACCCCGAGGAGCAGATCATCGAGCTGTACAACCTGTACCGCACGCGGCGCTTCTGTTCCTCCACCCCGACCCTGTTCAACTCCGGCACGATGCACAGCCAGTTGTCATCGTGCTACCTGTACTGGGTTGACGACAGCATTGAGGGCATCATGATGCGCGGCATCACCGAGAACGCCTTCCTCTCCAAGTGGGCCGGCGGACTGGGCGGCAGCTGGACCAGCGTGCGCGGCACGGGGGCCTACATCAAGGGCACCAACGGCGAGAGCCAGGGCGTGATCCCCTTCCTCAAGCTGCATAACGACCAGCTGGTGGCTGTCAACCAGGGCGGCAAGCGCAAGGGTGCCGGCTGCGCCTACCTGGAGACCTGGCACAATGACTTCTATGACTTCATCGAGCTGCGGCGCAACACCGGTGACGACCGCCGCCGCACGCATGACATGAACACCGCCAACTGGGTGCCGGACCTCTTCATGAAGCGCATGGAGGCCCGCGGGAACTGGACCTTCTTCCGCTCCAATGAGGTCAGCGACCTGCACCACCTCTACGGCAGTGCCTT
>JAHEFU010000153.1:0-3126 GCA_024645305.1 Planctomycetales bacterium | reverse complement strand
AGGCGATGGCCCAGCGCGGGGAGATCTTCGGGCGCAGCGAACCCGCGATCGAGGTCTGGAAGCGCATGCTGCGCATGATCTTCGAGACCGGGCATCCCTGGATCACCTTCAAGGACGCCTGCAACGTGCGCAGCCCGCAGGACCACTGCGGCGTGATCCACTCCAGCAACCTCTGTACGGAGATCACGCTGAACACCGGACCGGACGAGACCGCGGTCTGCAACCTGGGCAGTGTCGTGCTGGAGCAGCACATCACTGACGATGGCCGCATAGACCACGCGAAACTGCGCGAAACCGTCCGTGTCGCGGTGCGGGCGCTTGACAACGTGATTGACATCAATTTCTACCCGACTGAACCGGCCCGCAATGCCAATATGCGCCATCGCCCGGTGGGTCTCGGCGTGATGGGGCTGCAGAATGCGCTGTACAAGCTGGACATTCCCTTCGGCAGCGAGGCTGCGGTGGACTTCAGTGACGAGATCATGGAGGCCATTGCCTTCTACGCCTATGAGGCCTCCAGCGACCTGGCGGCGGAGAAGGGGAGCTACTCCAGCTACAAGGGCAGCAAGTGGGACCGCGGAATCCTGCCGCAGGACAGCATTGACATTCTCGAGACGGAGCGCAACGTGCCGATTGACACACCGCGCGGCGGCAAGCTGGACTGGCAGCCCCTGCGCGAGAAGATCGCGGCCCAGGGCATGCGCAACTCCAACGTGCTGGCAATTGCCCCCACGGCGACTATTGCCAACATCATGGGTTCCTGCCCCTGCATCGAGCCGACATACAAGAACCTCTACGTGAAGAGCAACCTCTCCGGGGACTTCATCGTGCTCAACCAGTACCTCGTGCGCGACCTCAAGGCCGCAGGCCTGTGGAACGCGGAGATGCGTGACAACCTGAAGTACTTCGACGGCGACCTGAATGACATTGCCGGGATCCCACAGCACACCCGCGAGAAGTACCGTACGGCCTTCGACATCCCCTTTGAATACATGGTGGATGCCGCGGCCCGTCGCCAGAAATGGATCGACCAGAGCCAGAGCCTCAACCTGTTCCTCGGCGAGCCGGACATGAAGACCCTCTCGCACATGTACCGTCGCGCCTGGGCCAAGGGCCTGAAGACCACCTATTACCTGCGCACGCTCGGCGCCAGCAACATCGAGAAGGCCACGGTCAGCAAGCAGGAAAGCGCCAGGCAGGCCCCCGTTGCCAGCACGGCCCCGGTGGAGGCCGGACCCAAGGTCTGCAGCATCCTCGACCCGGACTGCGAGGCCTGCCAGTAGCACCGCGATGCCGCAGTCTGGCAATCTTTAATGCCGATTTAACCTTGCCGCGTCCTGGCCTTGTTGCCACATACCCTGACCAGTGCAAGCTCGAAGTGTCCTTGTCTGCCGCCGGCGGGCTGCAATTTGACAGCATGGGTGTTCCAAGTGAAATAATCACTTGATTCTTTGCTAATCTGGTATGGCATGCTTGACCAGCTGACAAAGCGCATCCTCGTTATCGGGGCCATGGGGGCTCTCGGTCGGCCAGTGGTGCACAGGCTGCTGGAGGAGGGCTTCACGGTCCGCCTGATGTCCCGCGAACCCTTCAACCTGCGGATGCACTTCGGCGGGACAATCGTCAGCAGCCAGGACGAGCTCGTGGTGGATTCCATCGAGATCATCGAGGGGGACTGCCGGCGGGCGCTGGATGTCAGCGCGGCCCTGACCGGCTGCAGCGGGATGCATGTGAGCATCAAGGTCAATGACGGGGCCGATGCCCTCAGTGCCCTGGAGAGCCGCACCGCCCTGGCCGTGGCGGAGGCGGTCAAGGGCCGCCAGCTGGGGCTCGTGACCTACACCTCCTGTGCCTTCGTCAATGAGGAATTCCGCGACAACTTCATCGTGCGCAGCAAGCTGGATGCCGAGCAGATCTACATTGACAATGATGCACCCTGGATGGTGCTGCGGGTGGCCCAGCCGATGGAGTACCTGCGCGAATTCAACCAGTTCGGTGTCGGCATCAAGTTCGGCGAGATGGGCCGGGTCCACCACTGGATCGCCAGCCGTGATTTTGCCAACGTGGTCTGCCGGGCCCACCAGGGAGAGCTGGACTGCAACCAGGTGCTGTATCCCAAGGGGCCTGAGCCCTTTACCTTCGACCGCGCGATGGGGACCTACCTGCTCAATGTGCACAACCGTGCCAACATGATCAAACTGCCCCGCCAGGTGCTCAGTGTTGCCAAGAAGCTTTTCCCGAGGCCGCACATACAGTACTACGAAGCCATGATGCAGCTGATGAACGACGCCCCGGAAGGCGCGCATCGCATGAAGGACCACGACGAACTGGTACGCGGCAGCACCACACTGATGCAATGGTGCGTCCAGCAGGCGGAGCAACTGACGGGTGCTTGATCAGCCCCCCGGACGCCCGATGACACTCAGGAGTGTCAGCCACAGCACCTGCAGGATTGTGGCAATCGCCCCACAGCCGAGGTTTACACCGAGCTTGGTGTGCAGCATGCGGGCCAGCAGGGTGGGCACGGCCACCGTCATGAACAGCGCCTGGCCGAGGATCAGCAGGGCAATCGCCTCGCCCTGGCCGACCGGCATGTTGGCCAGATCCATCCCTTCCCACACGATGAACACCCCGAACAGTGCGATCCCGCAGACAGCGACCTGGGTGAGGATCAGCAACCTGATGAAGCCGGCTTCGCGGCGCAGCCTGAAGAACCGGACCTGCAGCAGGGCCGCAACCGTCATCGGAATCAGGCTGGAAAGCGTTACCAGCAGCCATTGCAGGAGGGTTTCATTGGACACCGCGGCAGTTTAGCGCATACCACCGTCGCTCCCCCTCACATTGCATGCCAGGCATGCCTGCAGCCGGGAGGTGGCGGGTATCATTAGAAGCAATGGGGACTTCACCTTTCCACATGGAACCACGGCAGGCGCTCAGGCGCCGCGGGCCGCTGGGCGCGCTGATGGACGAGTACGAGCGCGCCAATACCGAGCTCAAGGAGCGCATTGCGCTGCTGCCCCTCTCCAGCTACACGGAACTGCTGGAGGAAGCCGAGGAACAGCGCGGAATCGGCAGTATCCGCATCGTGGTGCTGAAGGTGATCGACAACGGCTTCCACATCGCGAA
>JAHEFU010000152.1:2461-7104 GCA_024645305.1 Planctomycetales bacterium | reverse complement strand
TCCCGTCACCGGGGAACTGTGGTTCACGGACAATGGCCGGGACATGCTCGGTGACAACCTTCCGCCGGACGAGCTGAACCGCATCCCGGCTGGCAGTGGCGTGGATGGCAACGCCCCGCATTTCGGCTTCCCCTACTACCATGCCGGCGACATCAAGGACCCGGACTTCTCCGAAGGCAAGGGCAAAGCGGACTACATCGCTCCCATGCAGAAACTCGGCCCGCATGTGGCCGCCCTGGGTGTGCGGTTCTACACGGGCAGCCAGTTCCCCGAGGAGTACCGCAACCAGGTATTCATCGCCGAGCATGGCAGCTGGAACCGCTCGGAGAAGATCGGTTACCGCGTGATGCTTGTACGGCTGGACGCAGAGGGCAACAGCATTTCCTATGAGCCTTTTGCCATGGGCTGGCTCGGCGATGATGAGAAGGTCAGCGGGCGCCCTGTGGCAATTGAATTCCTGTCAGACGGCAGCATGCTGCTTAGTGATGACTACGCGGGTTGCGTGTATCGTATCAGTTACGAAGGCAGTTGATGCGGTCCGCCGCAGCCTCTCCCGGCCGCGGGATGCATGTCCTATAATCAGCGCAGAGCGGATGCTGACTCATCCGGCCTGCCGCAGGACTGCGGAACTGGATATCCCGCCCGCTACTCGCCGCCTGGAGCTTGTTATGAATTGCCAGATTCTGATAAGGGGACTCCGCCGTACGCATGTGCTGTCCCTGTTGCTGATTGCCCTTTGCCTGTCCTGTCCGGCAGGCATGGTACGGGCCCAGGATGCACCAGACACTGCTGAGGAGAAATTGATGGATGACACGGCATTGCCCAACTTTCTCTCAATGTGGGACTTCAGCGATCCCGCGGCCACGGAAGCAAAGTTCCGGGAGCTCCTGCCGCGGGCAGAAGCCTCCGGTGACCAGCTTTACCAGATCGAGCTGCTGACCCAGATCGCGCGCACGGAGGGCCTGCAGGGCAAGTTCACGGAGGCGCACCGCACCCTGGACCGCGTTGCCAGCATGCTGGCCAGCGGTGACGAGCAGGCCCTGACCAAGGGCCGGCTGCGCTACCTGCTGGAGCGGGGCCGGGCCTACAATTCCGGTGGCAATCCGGAAGAGGCGCTCAAGATGTTCCTGGACGCCTGGGAGCTGGGACAGACAAGCGGCTTTGACAACCTGACAATCGATGCCGCGCACATGCTGGGCATTGTCACCAGGGACCAGGAGTCCCTGGACTGGAACCTCAAGGCGCTGAAGCTGGCGGAAAACACCTTGGACGAAAAAGCTGCCAACTGGAAAGGCGCGCTCTACAACAACATCGGCTGGACCTATCTGGAGATGCATGAGCCCGCCAGGGCGCTGGAGCTCTGGCAGAAGGGAGTGGACTTCCGGGAGCAGAACAACCATGGCGAACAGTCACGCATGATCGCCCACTGGACAGTGGCTCGCGGCCTGCGCGAACTGGGCAGGTACGACGAAGCGCTGGACAAGCTGCAGTACATTGCTGATAACTTCTCGCACTACGCAGAGGATGGATTCTGGCATGAGGAGCGCGGCGAGGACCTGCTGGCAATGGGCAAGTTCGAGGAAGCGAAGGCAGCCCTTGAGAGTGCGATCCCGCTGCTTGAGGCGATGGGCTGGGTGGCGGACAGCTACCCCGGCCGGATTGAGCGACTGCGGGCCATCGTGGAACAGGGTCTGCCGCTGCTGGAGATCGGCAGCAAGGCGCCTGCGTTCAGTCTTTCCAACCAGGATGGAAACCCGGTCAGCCTGGCGGACATCAATGCCGGCAAACCGGTGGTGCTGGCCTTCTACAAGAAGGATGACACCGGTGGTTGAACGGCTGAACTGGTTGAGTTCAACCGCCTTAAATCTGAATTTGACAACTACAATGCGACTGTCGTCGGAATCAGCGCTGACAGCGTGGAGAGCCACGAATCGTTCTGCAGCGCTCAGGGCTTCGGCTTCGACCTGCTGGCCGATACTGACAACGCAGTCAGTGCGGCATACGGAACACGGGGTCCGGATGGCAGTCCCGGCCGTGTGACCTACGTGCTTGGGAGCGACGGTCGCATCGCGGGATTCTTCGCCGGCGCGCGCGATTTCGAACAGCATGCTGCCGCTGCACTGGAGATCCTCGAACGGCTGCAGCCCCAGGACAAGGAAGCACAGTGATGCTGCTTGACACAGGATCAAGCGCACCCGGGTTCACACTGCCCAACCAGTTCGGCAGCAATGTCAGCCTGGCCGAGTATCGTGGCTCCCAGCCCGTGGTGCTGATCTTCTACCCGAAGGATGCCACAGGCGGTTGAACCGCTGAGCTGGCTGAGTTCAGCCGGCGCAGTGATGAGTTTGCGGCCCATGACGCAGTCCGCCTCGGGATCAGTGCTGACAGCATTGAGAGCCACCGCGCCTTTGTGGAAGCCCAGGGTTTCCAGTTCAACCTGCTGGCCGATGTTGACAATGCAGTCCGCAAGGCCTACGGAGCTGTTGAACTGGGCGGCCTGCTGCCAGGCCGGGTCACCTACGTGATTGACAAGGCGGGAATTATTGCGGGCCACTGCAACAGCGCCATTGACATGAAGCTGCACGCCGCGCTGGCGCTGGAGATCCTCACCGGACTGCAGGACAGCTGACCGCCGGCCGCTCAGTTTGCCTCGGGATCCTCGTCCTGGGCCGGCTCGCCCTCTTCATCCTGCGCCGTGTCCTCACCCGTCCCCACATGCGGCACAGCAAGTCCCGTGACCGGATCTATCACCATCCGTCCCTGCTTGATCTCGCGGTCGCGCACGAGCATCGCCTCATTGTTCAGGGCTTCGTCGCAGTCCTGGTAGCTCAGCAGGAACAGGCCAGCGCGGCGGCGCATGGCCATCAGTTCCATGGAACGTTCCTCAACCGTCCAGCGGGCAAAGAACTGGCTCTCCTTCCGATTGCCGGCGACTTCTCCGGTCGGTCCATTGCGGTCAAACAGCTCGCTGATGGTCTTTTCCATGTCCTTGCTTTCCAGCTCGGCCCGTTTTTCCACGTAAATGCAGCGGCCATTGAAGAATCGCACCACGTACATCACTTCCTCGTGGTGCCTGCAGGCGATTTCCCAGGTGCTGGTGGTGGCTATGTCATAGGCGATTTCCCACTCCCGGTCGCTGCGCTCCCCGTAGATCAGCTTGACCGCATCGAGCTGGTTCATGCCGTACTGGAAGGCCTTGTCGTTGAGGAATTCGGTCGAGGCCCGGGCCTCACAGGGCAGCAGGCCGGCCAGCAGCAGGCCCGCCAGAAGCAGTCCCAGGACGGTTCTGCGTGGGTTCAGCAGGCTGGTTATCATACAGGCACCTCCCGGGGCTAGTGTACCTGACCAGCTTCCTGCGGAGCATGTTCAGGCGGGCCAGCCGGTCACTTTTCGCCGGGTATATAGGCAAAATCGGCGAAAAATGCTAAATTATCTGTTCGATTAGGCCCGTTTCGGGCTGGATATTGTTTCGGGGCGTTAACCTCTAGCGTTATCGCACTGTGGTTGAGAGCCGTCAGAGTAATCCTAGTGACGGTGGAACAACAATTGGAGGGTTTATACGATGCGGATTCTTCTTGCAGCATTAAGCCTGATCGTGCTGATCTGCAGTGCGGCCGCTGCTCCCGCGGAGCTCGAGGGGACAATCGATGCCCACTTTGCATCTGTGAATGCACTGGGGGTTAATCCCGTCGATGGCATCCTGTACAGCGCTGGCGATGACGGTCGCGTGCGTATCTGGGACCCCGACACCCTTGAGATGATGCTCGAGGTCCAGGCTTGCCTGACGGGTATCAATGATATCGCCGTGAGCAACGACGGTTCCCTTGTGGCCACTGCTGGAAACGACGGCTTCATCCAGGTGTGGGATGCCCTCACCGCGGATCTGGAGCTGGCCTTCCCGGCCCACGATGGTCCCTGCAACACCGTCACCTTTGACGTCAATGATGAATTCCTTTACAGCGGTGGCGAGGATGGCTTCGTCCGCAGCTGGGAAGTAGAGGGCGAGGATGACATCTTCATTCTCACCTGGGAAGCCTTCACACACGTCAACGGCGTGAATGACCTGCTGGTCAACAGTGAGGCTGAGTTCATGTTCAGTGGCGGCGCCGATGGCTCCATCGCATTCTTTGACACCCTCGCGGGCCGTCTGGAGAACAGCGTGCAGGCCTTCGAGAATGCTGAGGTACTCTGCCTGAGCTTCGCCAAGGGTGAGGCCTGCCTGATGGCTGGCGGCACCAATGGTGAGTTCCGGGGCTGGGATGCCGCGACCGGCACGCAGACCTGCGTTGTCCGCGCCCATGCCGGCGACGTGAATACCATTTACTCCGCCGGAGGCCTCGTGGTCACCGGAGGCGAGGACGGTCACATCCGCCTGTGGAACGACCACGGCCAGATGGTTGGTGATCTCCAGGCCCACGTGCTTGGTGTGAACGCCTTCAGCGTCAGCGATGACACCATCTTCACCGGTGGTTCTGACTACAAAGTTCGTATCTGGGGCGCCAACTTCTAGGATCCCCGGTTCAGATTGAACTTCAGAGGCCACCCTGCGGGGTGGCCTTTCTGTTTTCTTCCTCTCGCCCACCGTGCTGAAATTGCATTTCATTTCAGTGGAAGGGCAATAGATGGGTTTGAGCGCAGGTACA
>JAHEFU010000152.1:0-2451 GCA_024645305.1 Planctomycetales bacterium | reverse complement strand
TCGATGACCCTTTGCAAGGAGAATACCGTGGGAAGCAGTATGATCACACGCTTCGCCCGCACTTACCGCTGCTGCAGCGCCAAGGTCCTGCAGAACAAGCTCCTCGCCTCGACCCCTACCTAATCCCCGGCGGGTAGCCCCGCCCCACCTCGTTTCCACCAGCTGAATACGGCAGTGCTGTATGCATTCGTTTGATTAACAGGAGACTTACATGGGAGACTCGGTAGCACAGAAGATTCTGAAAACACATCTCGTCGACGGCGAGATCGGACCCGGCAATGAGATCGGGATCCGCATTGACCAGACCCTGCACCAGGATGCCACGGGCACGATGGTGATGCTTGAGCTGGAGGCAATGGGACTCGACCGCGTGAAAACGGAACGCAGCGTGACATACGTGGACCACAACATGCTGCAGAGTGACTTCCGCAACGCCGACGACCACCGATACCTGCAAAGCGTTGCGCAGAAGCTCGGTATCCATTACAGCCGCCCCGGCAACGGGATCTGCCACCAGGTGCACCTCGAACGCTTCGGTGCCCCGGGTCGCACACTGCTGGGCTCTGACTCGCACACGCCGACGGGCGGCGGACTGGGCATGATCGCCATCGGCGCGGGCGGCCTGGACGTGGCCGTGGCCGCGGGCGGCGGGGCCTACTACCTGCCCTGTCCGCAGATCGTCGGTGTCCGCCTGACCGGCAGGCTCCAGCCCTGGGTGGCCAGCAAGGACATCATCCTCGAAATGCTCAGGCGCCTGAGCGTGAAGGGCGGCTTCGGGAAGATCTTCGAGTACCACGGTCCGGGCATCGAGTGCCTGGACGTGCCGGCCCGCAGCACGGTCTGCAACATGGGCGCGGAACTCGGCGCGACGACGAGCCTGTTCCCGAGCGACTGGCAGACGAAGAAGTACCTGGAGGCCATGGGCCGTGGCGAGCACTGGCAGGAACTGCTGCCGGACGAAAATGCACATTACGACGAACTGCTTGAAATCAACCTCGACGAGCTGGTGCCGCTGATCGCCAAGCCCAGCAATCCGGACCTCGTGGTCCCGGTCAGCGAGGTGGCCGGCACGAAGCTGCACCAGGTCTGCGTCGGCAGCTGCACCAACTCCAGCTTCCACGACCTGGCAATCTGCGCCAACGTCCTGAATGGCAATGTCGTGGCTGACAACGTCAGCATGACCCTCACTCCCGGCAGCAAGAACGTGTTCAATGAGATCGCCGAGAACGGCATGCTGGCGGATATCATCAACGCCGGGGCCCGCATCCTCGAAAGCGCCTGCGGTCCCTGCATCGGCATGGGCCAGGCCCCGCCCAGCCAGGGTGTCAGCCTGCGCACCTTCAACCGCAACTTCCTCGGCCGCAGCGGCACGAAGGACGCCTACGTCTACCTCTGCAGCCCGGAGGTGGCCGTGGTCAGTGCCCTGAAGGGGGAGATCACCGACCCGCGCGACTGGGGCGAGTACCCGGCGGTTACGATGCCGGAGAAGTACCTGGTTGACGACCGTATGATCATCAGCCCGCCGGATGACCCGAGTGGCGTCGTTGTGGAACGCGGCCCGAACATCGTGCCGCTGGAGGATTTCAGCGTCACGCCGGACAGCATCGAGAGCGAGGTCGTGCTGAAGACCGCTGACAATATCTCAACCGACCACATCATGCCGGCCGGCGCCAAGGTGCTGCCCTTCCGCTCCAACATCCCGGAGATCTCCAAGTTCACCTACTATGTGCTTGACCCAGGCTTCCACGACCGCTGCCTGGCGCTCAAGGACAAGGGCGGCAGCATCATCATCGGCGGCAGCAACTACGGCCAGGGTTCGTCCCGTGAGCATGCGGCGATCGCCCCGCGCTACCTCGGCGTGAAGGCCGTGATCGTCAAGGACTTCGCCCGCATCCACTGGAACAACCTGATCAACTTCGGCATCGTGCCCCTGCAGTTCAGCGAACTGGCGGACTATGACACGGTGGAGCAGGGTGACCGCCTGGCCATCCGCAACCTGCACGCGCAGATGCGAAACGGCCGGGAGGTACAGGTTGACAACCTGACGAAGGGCACGGGCTTCACCGCGAAGCACACCCTCAGCGAGCGCCAGGTGGCAGTGCTGCTGGCGGGCGGACTGATCAACTCGGTGAAGCTGGCGAATGCCTCCTAGTGGCGGCTTCTATAATGACCATTCAGAAATGACCAGGAGATGATACATATGGGACTGACAGTTGCCCAGAAGATAATCAAGGACCACCTCGTCGAGGGCGAGATGGTGGTCGGCCAGGAAATCGGCATCCGCATCGACCAGTGCCTGCAGCAGGACGCCACAGGCACGATGGTGATGCTCGAACTCGAGGCCATGAACCTGCCGCGCGTGAAAACGGACGTCAGCGTGCAGTACGTGGACCACAACCTCGTGCAGAACGACTACAAGAATGCCGACGACCACCTGCTCCTGCTGAGTGC
>JAHEFU010000151.1 GCA_024645305.1 Planctomycetales bacterium | reverse complement strand
GCCGGCACCGGGACATTCCATTCCGCTGTTGTGGCGTCCTTCTTCTCCCAGGGCAGGCTGCTTTCGTCCATGCTCCAGTCTCCGGGAATGTAGGCCCGCACATTGACAACCACATCCTCGCTCTCCTTGTGGTTCTTCAGGACGACCTTGTAGCTCTGGGTGTAGCCCCGGCCGATGTCGGTGTAGTCCATCTGCGTGGCCTCACCCTTGATGTCGAAGGCGTTGCCGATGTAGATGGAAAGTTCCTCATCACGCGGGGTGTGGTCAATCCGGTCCTCGCCGACGAACTGGGCCTGCCCCTTGCTGTCAGCCTTGAAGACACGCATCACGCCGGCCGGCAGCGGCATGCCCAGGCCCTGCTCCTCACTGTTGTCAAATTCCACGGCGACGCGCACATCGCCACCGTTCTGTCCATTGAACAGGAACTTCTTGGTGACGGGGAACTGCGTCGCGGTCAGCAGGCCGATCTGCTTCTGCTGGCTGTTGCGGATCGTCGTCGGCCGGTCCAGGTCGTAGAGGTGGTACTCGAAGAAGGATTCCTCGGCAAAGCCGCCACCGCGGGCGGCCCCGTCAGCCATGGCGTACTTGGCGCCGAGCATCATGTCGTCCATTTCGTCCCGCACCCGGTTGACATCGCCGGCCACCAGCTTCAGGTGGGCGTCGTTGTAGGTCGTGCCGCTGTTGTTGGTCAGGGTGACCCAGCCCTCCAGGTCCGCCGCCGTGTCATTGGCGTTGAGCATCAGCACATAGTCCGCATTCCAGTTCAGCCCGCCGGAGAGGTAGCTGATCTCCCCGGTGTGTCGGCCGCTGGCCTGGCTCCACAGTTTCCAGGAGAGGGTGGGGCGCAGCAGCAGTTCATCTGCGGCACCCTTCGGCAGGATCACCCGACCCGGCGGGTTGATCAGGATCTGCCCTCCGCTGTCCCTGACGACGGTACCGCCGCTGGTTGACAACAGAGTGACGACCATCTGCGTGCCCTTGCTGTCATTGAACAGTTCGATCTCCCGGCCGATGAAGCGTTCCAGCATCTTGGAGCTGTTCACCAGGTCGTAGTCGTAATTCTGCTCCAGCAGTGAGAATTCCACACTGTCCGGGAAGGCCAGGTGCACCGTGGCCGGATTGAGCTGCCCGCTGACATCCTCCAGGATGAGATCCTGCGAGCCCTGCGACAGCTCAAAACTGCGCATCTCACGGATCAGGGACAGGTTGCCGTTGTACACGGTCAGATAGACCTGTTCAACATCTCCGGCGCTGCCAGCGTGTGCAGGCAGGCTACCAAACAATATCAATGTCAGCCCGAGGGCCATAAGCAGTTTCAAAACAATTCCTCCGTTTATCCAGGTGCCTCTCTCCCGCTAGGCAGGCTGGCAAGTAGACGTTTCTTCCTGACGGGGCCAGCCGAGGAGATGTTCCTCTGATTCCTCAGTGCTGCCTGAGTGATCATATCCGGCAGCAGGCCTTGCGGGCAACAGGCCTAGGCTGGCTGATCTTCCGGCGGATAGAGGATGTTCCCCTGCATGCTGCTGAGTGCCGGGCTGACGTCAGCCTCAATGCCGTAGAAGCTGTTGAGGTTATCCACTGTGCTGCGGATGAAGTCCGTCGCCTGCTGGCGCTCCAGGTCCACCCAGACCGCCCCGGGATGTCCGATGCAGTTGCCCTGGAAGCGCTGCGGGATGAACATGCGGATCGGGGCACGGTGGATGGCTGTCCAGTGCGTCAGCAGCAGCAGGTTGGCGCGGTTGTCCCCCAGCACGCGCAGGGCGAGGGAATAACTGCGCTCATGTTCCTGCATCAGGTCCTCCAGCAGGCCGTACCAGGTGCGGCCCACACTCGGCAGCCGGGAGGTCATGAGCAGGATCTCACCGACAGGAGCGCATTCCGGCACTTCTCCCGAGCGGGTTGGCAGGCTGCTGCCCAGGATGCCGGTACTGGTGTCCGGGCTGACCGGCTCACCGGCAGCCAGGGCCACCCAGAGCTTCTGCAGGGGCTGGATGCGCTGGTCCTTCATTTCCTTGGGAGTCGGGCTGTAGTTGATCATCCAGGCGTGGTACTGCTCGTTGGCTTCGTACAGCTCCGGGTTGCCAGCCTGCGGCCGTGACAGGGCCACCTCCGGTACCTTGTCACCCAGTGCTCCGAGGTACATCAGGTCCAGCTCCGACTGCCCCCAGTTGTCAACGAAGCCACAGGAGAGGATGTCCGTCAGGACCACCTGCAGGCGGGGGTGGAACAGATCGCCAGCCTGCAGCATGGTGTCCGGGTGATGGTCCACGAGGAACATCATCGTGTCCTCGCGGCTGTCCAGCCGGCGGATGGCCTTCTGTGTATATTCCGGCCGGCGGGAATGGACACTGCAGTCCACCATCACTATGCAGCCGTACTCCTCATCACTGGAGATGGCCCGGGGAACCACCCG
Organism: Planctomycetales bacterium; assembly: GCA_024645305.1. Taxonomy (GTDB): domain Bacteria; phylum 4484-113; class 4484-113; order 4484-113; family JAFGCY01; genus JAHEFU01. Next base: position 4,715 of record JAHEFU010000151.1, on the reverse strand, counting down.
TTTCCACAACTTGCTGATGTCACCGGTTGATTCGAAGCTGAAGCTGCAGTCCACCTGTTGCACACCGTGCTGCTTCAGGAATCGGCTGGTCAGCGCCAGCATGGATATGCCATGTACGTCGTAGTGTCCCAGTACACTGGCTGGCCGGTGGGCATTTGCCGTGATCCATTTGGCGGCCGGGTGCTGGTCCTCCAGTCGCAGGAAGGCGGGGGGAGCCTTGCGAGCCGGTTTACCGAACAGCCGGATGCGGGCCTGCGGATCATCGCTGAGCCAGACCTGGTAGGAACTGTCCTCCAGACGGGCCAGGTCATACTGACCGGCAAGCCAGTGGGCAGTATCCGCCAGCAAGCCGATCAGTTCGCCGTCCAGGCCGGTTGCCGCAAGCTGCCCGCTGTCATCAGCAAACGCAGAGCTGCCCTTGTCCATGTAGCCGAGGAAGAGCGCCAGTTGCAGGCCGCTGAAGCCCTGCAGCATCTCGCGGCGGGCGGCGAAACGGGCCGTCAGGATCCGGTTGCACAGATCACTGCAGATTCGCGAGAAGGAAATGGAGCTGCTGACCTGAGGATCCCCGGCGTCGTAATTCCTGAGGCACTGGAAGAATTCAGGATCAATGCCTGCTTTGGGTGTCAGCACGGCTGAATTTTAGCACACCATGGTCCTGCTGCGTCAGCGTCCAGCCGGTTACACCGTCAGGCGGCGGACAAGCAGCCAGCTGCGACCACTGCGCGGGTTGAAGCCTGTATCTGTGATATCCAGGCTGCCTTTGGTGCGGTAGACCAGCCTGTTGCCTGCGCTCATTTCAAGTGTGCGTCTGCCAACCACTTCGAAATCACGGTAAACGAAGCCGTACTTCAATGCTTTCTGGGCCTCGGCCCGGCTGACTCGGAATGCAGCGGAGACTACAGCATCCGCCCTGAGCGATGCGCTTGTCAGGCGTTCCTCAGCCAGCGACACCGCTGGGGCGGTCAGGCCATAGTCCGCCTCTATGCCATAGCGCTCCAGATCAGTATCAGCCATGACCGCCAGTACGAAGCGCTCATCAAGGTATATGTCGCCAACCAGCGCGTCCGCGATCATGCTGGAGTGCAACATGCTGCGCAGGCCACTGACGGTACGCACATTTGCCGGGAGACCAGCCGGGTCCACGCTGGCGAACTGTACGGGACTGGACTCCTCAGCTGAATATGCAAGTCTGTACTGGGACTTGCTGAAACCACCGTCCAGCTTCAGGCCGGGAGTGTCCTGCAGCCCAATCCACTGGTGCGTATCAAGGAATCCTGTGGGCAGGAATCCCGCCTCCCCCTGCAGTCCCCTCTGCACACAGTGCATTGCCTCATCAGCTTCAAGCTCTCGCCAGTTAAGCATTGATGCGCTCAGCTGTGGCTCTGGGTCCTGTCACGTTCCGTCTCAATGATCGCCTGGTCAGCATGGATGGTTTTCTTCAATTTCTCGAATTCCTCATAAATCTCTTCCTGGTCGCGGTCGTCCAGCTCGTAGCTGTTCCTGTCAACCAGTGATTCCAGTACCTCTTCGCAGAATGCGATTTCCATTTCGATCAGCATGATCGTGTGGCGCATGATGAACCTGTGGCGGGGCGGTATCTGCTCACTGGTCTGGGCATCAACCTCAAGATGGTATTCGAGGATCCTGCGCAGGTAGGCTTCCTTGATCTTGAAGCGGCGGCACTGCTCCTTCTCGGAGATCGCATCGAAGAAGTACAGGCCGAGGTTGACCGGGAAGATCGGCCGGCTGTGAGGGAAGATCACCTTGGGCAGTTCTCGCTTGAGCATCCGGTGCCCTTCTTCCGTGATCTCGTAGACACTGCGCTCAGGGCGGTTGCCAACCCGCTCCGTTCCTGTCTCCCGGACGAAGCCGTTGTTTTCGAGCTTCTTCAGGCCGTAGTACAGGGAACCGCTGCTGATATCAACAATGTGGCTCATCACGTTGTCGATGATCATCTTGATTTCGTATCCATATCGTGGATTGTCCGACAGCAATCCCAGAACCACAAGATCTCTGATCTTTACTTCCTTAGACATAAAATCCTCCCTGTGAAGACGGCCACTTGCTTCCTGGCACTGGAACAGACCACTAAGTTAAATTCCGGTTCAACTATCAGAGCATATCCTCATTTACTCAAATATTCAATCATACAAACGGAATAGTACTGATTTTACGGTGGTGACATTAGCCCGAGTTTGCGCACAGCTTTCATTCCAGGAATGTGTGAATTGCATTGCACTGCTGGTATATCTATGACCCGCCCGAATGTGCTAAGTGAATAGTTATGCAGCATCATATACAGATGTGTAGTATAATCTTGGCAGGATCAGGCAGTAGTGAGGAAGTAATGACAGCCGAATTCATCCATGTGCGCGGAGCACGGGTCCACAACCTGAAGAGCATCGACGTGAAGATCCCGCGGGAGAAGCTCGTGGTCTTCACCGGTCCCTCCGGTTCAGGCAAGAGCAGTCTGGCCTTTGACACAATCTATGCCGAGGGCCAGCGGCGCTACCTGGAAAGCCTGTCGAGCTACGCCCGGCAATTCCTGCAGAACTTCGACAAGCCGGATGTAGACCATATCCTCGGCCTGAGTCCGGCAATCGCCATCGAGCAGAAGGCCACCAGCCACAACCCGCGCTCCACCGTCGGCACCGTCACCGAAATCTACGACTACCTGCGCCTGCTCTTCGCCCGCGTCGGCCAGCAGTACTGCCATGTCTGCGGCAATGTCGTCGGTCGCCAGACAGTCGATGAAATGGTGCAGCACATCGAGTCCGAGTTCAAGGGAGCGCGCATCCTGCTGTTGTCGCCGATAGTCAGCGGACGCAAGGGTGAATACAAGGATGTATTCGAGGCGGCGCGCGTCAGCGGCTTCGCGCGGGTACGTGTCAATGGCGAAGTGATCCGCCTCAGCGAGGAAATCAAGCTCGACAAGAAGCGCAAGCATGACATCGAAATCGTGATTGACCGCATGAGCGTTGAGAAGGACAGCAGTGCCCGCCTGACGGAGGGCGTGGAGCTGGCCCTCAAGGAAAGCGGCGGCACGGTGCGCGTGCTCAATGTTGACAACGAGCAGGAGATCCTGTTTTCGGAGAGCAATGCCTGTGTGGACTGCGGGATCTCCTTCAGCGAGCTGGTCCCGCAGAAGTTCAGCTTCAACAGCCCTCAGGGCGCCTGCACGGAATGTGGAGGACTGGGCACCAGCCTGGAGCTGGACCGCAGCCTGATAATACCGGACCCCGGCCTGTCCATCCGCGAGGGCGGCATCAAGTACTGGGGCCTGTTCAGCGGGCACAAGCCCATCTTCTCCGAATATGTCAATACCTTCCTGACGCCCTACAACGTGAATATCGATACCCCGCTCGGGGAATTCAGCGAAGCAGCGACCAAGGCCATCCTCGAGGGCGGGCAGATGATCTGGCGCAAGCGCCGACGCGAGTTCGAGGGCGTTGCCACATCCATTCGCCGCCTCTACCAGCAGACCCAGAGCGAGGGCATGCGCCGCTGGTATGCGCAGTTCTTCGCGGATACGCCCTGCAAGGCCTGCAGCGGCAAGCGCCTGCGGCCGGAGAGCCTGGCGGTGCGCGTCGGCGACAGCCAGCTGGATGCCCTCGTGGAAATGGATATCGAAACCGCGCTGGGCTGGTTCAAGGGCCTGCCGAAGCAGCTCGATGCAACCCAGAAGAAGATTGCCAGGGAGCTCCTCAAGGAAATCATTGAGCGCCTGGGATTCCTCAACAATGTCGGCCTGAACTACCTCACGCTCAACCGCTCCGCCCCGACCCTGTCGGGTGGGGAGAGCCAGCGCATCCGCCTGGCCAGCCAGATCGGCAGCGGCCTGACGGGTGTGCTGTATGTGCTGGATGAACCGAGCATCGGCCTGCACCAGCGTGACAACCAGAAGCTGATCGACACCCTTGAGTACCTGCGGGACCTCGGCAACACAGTGATCGTCGTGGAGCATGACGAGGAAACCATGCGCCGCGCGGATGAGATCCTCGACTTCGGCCCCCGCGCCGGTATACATGGCGGTCAGATCGTGGACCAGGGGACCTGCGCCCAGTTGTCAAAACGCGGGAAGAGCATCACCGGTCGCTACCTCGCCGGCAAGGAGGAGATCGCGGTGCCGCCGAAACGCCGGCATGGCAATGGCAATTCCATCGAGATCCTCGGTGCGGCTGCCAATAACCTCAAGGGGATAGACGTGCGCATCCCGCTGGGTTGCTTCGTCTGCGTGACGGGCGTCAGTGGCAGCGGCAAGTCCAGTCTGGTGAATGAGACCCTGTGGAAGGCCACCGCCAACCTGATCAACGGCACGGTACGGCGCACGGGCCAGTTCCGCGAGATCCGCGGCATCGCCGAGAACGTTGACAAGATCATCCAGATCAGCCAGCGACCCATCGGACGCACGCCGCGCAGCAACCCGGCGACCTATGTCGGAGTCTGGGACGGGATCCGCAACCTGTTCGCCGAGTTGCCGGAAAGCCGCGTGCGCGGCTACAAGCCGGGGCGCTTCAGCTTCAACGTGAAGGGCGGGCGCTGCGAGGCCTGCCAGGGCGACGGCGTGAAGAAGATCGAGATGAACTTCCTGCCGGATGTCTACGTGGAGTGCGACGTCTGCAACGGCCGGCGCTTCAACCGCGAGACCCTGACCGTGGAGTTCAAGGGCAAGAATATCTTCCAGGTGCTGGACATGACGGTCGAGGAAGCCC
>JAHEFU010000150.1:5887-7135 GCA_024645305.1 Planctomycetales bacterium | reverse complement strand
CCGGGACCTGGAAAGCTGGGAAGATGAGTCTGGTGACCGCAGCGCATGCCGGGAATTGCGGATACTGTATCAGATGGCTGGCCGGGTGATTGCACCGTCCAATCGGAGACTGATCGAGCGTGCGGCGCAGTGTGCCGGTCCGGTTGCGCCAGTACATGTGGCATTACCCCTTTGCGTCTGGACAGCCGCCGCTGCCGCACTGTTCAGCCGGTGTAATAATAGGGATGCGGGCAGAGAGCCCCGGGGACAAGATGAAACAAGGCAGTCCAGGCAGAATACGCAGGCAAACCATGATTGCGCTTGGCTCGCTTGGCGTTGTGCTTGTCCTGATCATCCTCGGTGGCATCTTCCTGAAATCCCAGACGAAACTCGTGCCCAGCGGTGATCCGCTGTATGACCGTCTGCAACAGGCAGTGCTTACTGCCAGCAGCCAGCCTTCACGGCAAAGCCTGCATGAAAGAACCATGGGAGTTTCATCCTGGCCCTGGGCACCGGACGATGACAAGGTGGCAGGCTGGGAAGCGGACTTCGCTCAGCGCAGCGACTACTGGTGCCTGCGTGCAAGTCTCGGAAGGTTGTCTGGCAACGGCAAGAAAGCAGAAACCGCCATGCTGGAACGCGCAGCTGACTGTGCTGATGCAGGTCCGGAAGTGCTGGCAAGAAGCATGGCAATCGAGCTGTGGGCGATACGCTATGACGAATCACTGGGGCTCGATGCCTGGGAGGAGGACGCGGCCACAGCGGAGGTGATAGCACGCTACCGTAAGCGTCAGCCGGACAGTGCAGCAATCTGCTATCTAGCGGCCGACCACCTCAGCTGGTATGGAATGACATCGCAATTCGTGGAAATGCTGGAACTTGGCAATTCCCTTCAGGGTGCCGGGCAGACTGAGCTCTTTCCGCTCAGCATGGCAATGCGTGGCAGGGCTGCTGAAGGCGGCCCACTCGACCCGGTGCTTGCCGGTTCCATGCTGCTGCAGCGCAGCTACCAGAGCACACTGGGTTATGGCAACCAGATGCGGATCAGGGACATCTACAAGGAAATCCAGCTGGCGGGCAGTGAACTGGGGATGGGCCGGGCCCTGACTGCCGTGATGCGACGGGAACTGCTGCCCCGTGTGGACAGTGATGATCCGCTGCAGCTCGGCGTTCCGATCAGGACAATGGAAATGGCCCCGGAGCTGACAACCGGGTATGCTGACTGGGAACCCGGCAGTGAACAGGAGCGAGGTGTGCAGGACTGGTTGG
>JAHEFU010000150.1:0-5877 GCA_024645305.1 Planctomycetales bacterium | reverse complement strand
ATGGTACGAGCTGCGCGACAGCTCGGTCGGGAACTTCCAGACTGGCCTGCGGGAGATTATGGAACTGCTTGGCAGCAGGAGCAATGGCAATCGGCTCAAGCGCCAGGCCTGCGATGAGTTTGCCCTGTACCGCTACCTGATGGAGCATGAACTGCCACGCAGCAATGAGATGCTGGAACATCTGGCAACATTCGATTTCGATCACCCGGAACTGTATGTGGGGATGGAAGATGATGGAAACTAAGCTCAGGCGGATTCTGGCAACTGTATTCCTGCTTCACACCATGCTGCTGCCGGCTCTTGCACTGGCTCAGCAGCCCGGAGAGGTGATGCCGACCGGTGATGCGCTCTATGACAGGCTGCAGCAGGCCGTGCTGGATGAGCACCGCTTTGAGCTGGCTGGCTTTGTGGACTACAACCTTCTTCATTACAGATGGACATGGGCTCCTGCTGTGGCAACAGTGGAATCATGGGAGGGAGAGTTCGGGGAGCGCAGTGACTACTGGTGCCTGCTCGCCTATGCCAGGGCAGCCGAATCAGGCAGGCGCAGCCTGGAGACTGCCCTGCTGAGAAGGGCTGCGGACTGTGTGGACGCAGGTGATGCCGTCAGGCAGTTGCTTTTCAGGAAGGAACTGGATCGTATCTGGGATGACGGTACGCTGGATGCCTGGCAGGATGAGGAACTCAACCGTGAAGTGATTGGCAGCTGGCGCAGGCTCTACCCCGGCAAGGCCTGGGTCTGCTACGAAGCGGCGGACCATCTGGCAGGATATGAAATGGACCGGCGCTGGCTGGAGCTGATGGAACTCGGCAATTCGCTGCCGGTTACTGCTGCTGCAACCGAGCTGTTCCCGCTGTCCTTCGTGCAGGAGCGCCTTGCCAGCGGGGAGGAGATTGGCAACCAGGCGGTTGCCGGCTCGGTGCTGGCAATGCGGATGACCCTGCCCGACTCATTCATCATTCAGTACATCGGATTCAAGGACAGCTACAAGGAAATGATCGTCGCAGGCTGTGCCGGTGGCATCGAACGCGGGATGACCGCCCTGTCCCGCCGTGAGCTGCGCTGCCGCTCTGCATCTGGCGTGCCCTGGCTGTGCTGCACGCCACAGGTGGCTGGCATCATGCCGCCAGCGGTGCTGGAGAGTCTCCACTCCTGGCTGGGAGATGATCAGCCGAAAGGCTTCACGCGTTACATGCAGGATTTCGCGCAGTTCAATGAATACGGCTCTGGCATCCACCGCCGATTGGCGGAAGCGGACCCCGGTCTTGCTCAATATCTGGCCAGCAATCCGCACTGGTCTGTATTGCAGGAAGCTGATTTGTATCCGGCCTTTCCCGAGGATCCCTTTCCTGAGCATGCTGCAATGGAGGGCCTCGGCATCCTGCTGGGCCAGCTCAACGAGCTGAGCATGTACGGAAGCTATGAGCAGGAGTACCGGCTCAACCGCTACCTGATGGACCATGAAGTGCCACATTGCCAGGAGATGCTTCAACACCTCGCCACTTTCGACTTTGCGCACCCGGAGGCGTATGTGGCGATGGAGGAAACTGAGTGATGCAGGCTCAACTCATCCGCCGGTGGATCGTTACCGGATCACTCCTGCTGCTGACCCTGCTGCTGCCGCTCAGCTGTCCGGCTGAAGCTGACAAGGCAGTTGAGTCCCTGGCCCGCGGCACCCTGCTTGTTGACAACACCGGTGTGCATGTCAGTGTGGAGGGGCCGCTGAGCAAGGACGCTGAGGAGCAGGCGGATGCTGACAGCTACTTCCATATCGGCAGCAACACCAAGGCCATGACGGCCACGATGATCGCGATGCTGGTGGAGGAGGGGCTGCTGGACTGGGACACCACGGTCAGCGAAGTCTGGCCGCAGGCGGCGCCGTCCTTCGATGAGGCCATGCGCGATGTCACTTTGCACGCACTGCTGACACACCGCAGCGGGATCCGGGCCTTCACCGCCGGCCGGGACTGGCAGAGCGTGCCGGAACGCAGCGGGGATGGTCGCCAGCGACGGATCGAGTTCTCCCGGTGGCTGCTGGCCCAGGCCCCGGCGGGGCAGCGCGGCCTGTACCTCTACAGCAATGCGGGCTACTGCGTTGCCAGTGCGATGGTCGAGGAACTGAGCGGAAATAGCTGGGAGCAGATGCTGCGGGAACGGCTGTTCGGACCGCTCGGGATGGAAGTGCAGTTCGGCTGGCCGCTGGACCATGATTCCATGCAGCCGCAGGGCTACCTGCGCAGTGCCGGTGTGCTGCGGCCCTTCGGCCGCTCTGAGGGCTACAGCCTGCCCGTGGAAATCGCCCCGGCCGGTGACCTGAGCATGCCACTCGGGGAATACGCAAAGTTCCTGCGACTGCATCTTGATGGACTGGGTGGTGAAGCTCGCCTGCTGACAGAGGAAAGTTTTGCATTCCTGCATGAGCCCGTCGGACATTACGCCTGCGGCTGGATCGTACTGGATCGCGACCGGGAGACAGAGGAAGGCGTGGTCACTCAGCGGATTTCCTCGCATGACGGCAGCGCCGGCAGCTTCTACCTGCATACGGAGCTCAACCCGGCGGCGGGCTATGCGGTTGCAGCCGTTGTCAACGCGGGGGGCGACGCGTCCCGGGGACTGACTGAGAGCCTGGCGGCGGACGCGGCGCTTGACGGGTCTGATTCAACTAAATAGAATTGAAGCAGGCAACCTGCCGGTTACTTGGAGACTCAGATGACACGTACCCTACTGATCATGCCTGTGCTGCTGCTGGCTGCCCTGCTCGCGGCATGCGGAGGCGGGGGCAATTCCACCCAGACAGGTTCCGTACCTGCCGTGAATTCCATGGCGGATTCCCCTGGTTTCCCGGGAATTCCGACACAGGAACCGCCTGCTCAGGAGCTGCCCCGCAACAGTTCCGTTGCGCTGGAATTCGGCCTCTCAGGAGGATCAGCCTTTGACTTCAACGGTGTGCAGGAAGCCCCTGCCTTCATGCGGCTGACCCCGTCCGCTGCAAATGACATAAGGTTCGCGATCTACCAGCTTCCCCAGATCTCGCCGCAGGCCAGCTTCTCCTCGATAAATGTGGTGCTGTCCGAGCTGACAACGGGTGCTGACTACCATTTCGCCTTTGCGGACTACAGTAGCGGCCGCTGGGAGCTGACCTCCCGTGAGGCGCCGGGCAGTGCGATGAACGTTGAGCTGAGTGGCAGCTTCGATGCCGCACGCCACATCAGTCCCGCCGGCAACTTGTACTTGGCGGTGGTGGTCGACGGTTCCCTGGCAGTAGACTGCGTGGTCGAGCAGCTGGACTTCAGCCTGGAACAGCCGCTGGGAATTCCCGTAATTGACTTTGCCACCCAGGGAACCAGCGAGCAGGCGATTTCCATCGGGTTCACCGGTGTCAACGGTGCTGAGAGCTATGACATCTTCTACAAGGAGGAAGTGCAGCCGGACACGGAATTCGCCCTGCTGGACAGCAAAACCGAAGACGGGTTCGACTTCTTCTCGCACAGTGCGGATTTCCCGGTTGGCAAGGAAGCGGAGTACGGCGTGCGTTACGAATATGTCATGCTCGCCAGGGCGGGACTTGAATTCAGCGAATTCAGTGAGTCGGTGATTGGCTTCCGCCAGACACCCCAGCCCACCCTGTTCACCACGCAGCGTGCGCTGACGGACCGCGTGGAACTTGCGGTGGCGATAGGCAACGTGCCGGTCAGTTACACAGTTGACCTCTTCCGTGGTGCGGATCTCGTGCTGGATGACGAGCCCCTGCTGGAAAGCTTCGGCCAGATCCTGACTGACGATTTCAGCGACCTGGCCCAGCCGCTGGCGGGGCCCCTGAGCTATACAGCGATTGTCAACGGCCCCAACGGCCCGAGCCTCGCAAGTGAGCCGGTCACCGGCTGCATTGCCGAGTGGAGTGCGGAGGTCCTGGTGTCAAGTGACGCCGTGAATGGATTCTTCGCCGACATGGACGATGCCGCGGATGCCTCTGTCGCCGGGGCGGCCTATGTTGTCTACAACGAACTGGCGGGTCAGATCCTATATCTGCTGGATGACGGGGGCCTCGGTACTGTCAAGGTTGCGGACGCGCAGACCGCGATGCATCCCGCCATTGTGAACCATTTGGGTGTGCCCTGGGTGGCTTACCTCAAAACAGACGCCGTGAATGGCAATCCGGGAATCTACCTTGCGAGGGGCTCAGCTGCGAACCCGGTGGATGGTGGCAGTTTCAGTTCCATTCCATTGGTTGAAGTCACGCCGCTTGGCAGCCAGATCCGCATGGAGGAAGTCGACGGCAGGTTGGCTATGATGTTTGCCATTGAGTCAAGCCCGGGATTTGCTGATATCTATTACGCATATGCGCAGGTGGCCGACCCCCAGCTGGCCAGTGACTGGACATTCATCAGGCTGATGGGAGCTTCCATTGGCTCCCTTCCTCTGGAATTCGACTTCGCCGATCTGGAAGGCCGCCCGGCGGCGATGTACCTCGAACCCACCAATGTCGGCTTCTTCATTGCCGACGATAGTTCTCCCTCATCGGGCTCAGACTTCAAGCTCCACTTCGCCACTGCCGTGTCCGGCTTTGAGCCGCCGAATGCCGTGGATGTCATGGTGCATGAGGGCCGCTTCCATGCGGCTTATCTCTATGGCGACACCGAGGAGGACATCGTCATCGGCTACATGCAGCAGAAAAGCGATACCATACCGGCATCCCCCTTCGACTGGGAAACACGCACTTCCGCAATTCTGTTTGACAAGCGTGTGCGGGATGTGGCAGTAGTCATCGCGGACGACGGCATTCCATTGATCGTGCTGCGCAACGCCGACAGTGACTGGCCGGAAGTGCTCCGGCCGCAGCTCAATGCGAGTGGCGAGTTCCTCGCATTGCCCTGGACCTACGGCCCGATTTTCCCGAATGAGCAGTTCCGTGAAATCAACCAGTTCCTCAAGGTGGGCATCCGGGCGATGCTGCATGACGGCCAGGTGCATATCCTGGCGGAAAGCACATTTGACGAGGACGCCATCGTGCAGGAGCTGCACGTGCTGAAGCTGGGCCTGAAGCCGGAGCTGTAGAGGCTGCCGTGCATTGCATATAGCGGTCAGACTGGCAATGTTTGGGGTCGGACATAAGTCCGGCAATGCATCTGCAGCATCCCGTGTTTTCATCGTGCAGGCGTGGGCGGCATTAATGTGGCGAGTGCGGTTCTGATCCTGCAAAAGTGGCAGGAACCAGCGGATAGTTTCAATGATTGACAATTTTGGCGCTATGGGTTGGGCCAGCACTGGATCCCAGGTTCCTGGGCCGGATTGACCACAATTCTCCATCTGGGATAGAATATTCAGACCTGTCTGGAAATTCGACCAGGAGTTATCTATGACACGCACTGCACGATATGCAGCCGTACTCTTTGTCCTGCAATTGCTGTTCCTGACGGCCTGCGGATCAGGAAGCAGCAACGACTCGGGGGATTTTGCACTCCTGCTGGGTGAACAGGCGCTGGCGGGCCTGCCTGCGCTCCCTCAGGACGAGCCCGTCATCCTCCAGCCGGGCCGTTCAAGTTCCGTCACGCTTGAGGATCAGCTCGACGGGGGAATGGCAATCGAGCATAACGGTGAACCCGAAATACCAGGATTGATGCGGCTCCAGCCATCCGGTCCTCAGGACCTGAAATATGCGATCTACCAGATTCCGGACATGCACCCGGAAATGCTGATGGGTGGGCTGAGCGTTGACATGTCCGATCTGACGAGTGGAGGGGACTATTACTTCGCACTTGCGGACTATAGCCGGGGCCGCTGGGAACTGAGCAGCCGCCGGGCGCCGGGTGGCGCCATGAGCGTTGACCTGAGCGGGGAGTTCGATGCCGCCAGGCACATCAGCCCGGGAGGAAATC